>CBIHQL010000268.1:0-6236 GCA_966211855.1 uncultured bacterium | reverse complement strand
ACTGGAGTTTCCGCTCCCGCGATTAATCAAGCGATCTGTACAGGTGGTACGGCTAGCTTGCCTGTGATTGCACGATGGTTACGGCAAAAATTGCCCAATGCCACCATCATTCAAGATGCTTACCAACAACTAGACGATCGCAATTCTAATAATCTTGGCGTTGATGAAGCCGAACTTCACGATGCGGCTCAATCAACTCAACCTCAAGCTGCATTCTCTAGCGATCGCCTGCTGTCTTGTAGCCGAGTTGCCTACGGTCTTGCAACTCTGCCGCTTTACCCTCAAGTTTTAGATTTACCTCGACATCAGTACAGCGATTACTTTCTATTACTAGAGCTGTTACGGGTTTTTCCAACACAACCCATATCAGTCAGTGGCATTATTCAATTTTTGGAGCGTCTTGGGATTAATACACAAGTCTGTCACCTGCACATCTTGGCATTACTAGAAGGCCACTTACCGCCAGGATTGATTCCAACAGAATCAGACCAAATCTGGCTGGCACCGACTTCTCGCCAACACCTCAAGGCTCTAGAACTCAACGCCAATCCTCTCTTTTATAAAGAAGGTAACCAGATTTATCATCCAAATCCAGAACAGGGAAGACGTTTGCGTCACTATCTAGAGAGCGTTTTGGCTCAGACTCAACAAACTCTAGAAGATCCCTTAGCCGTTAATCTCAACCAAGCTCCTGAGCAATCACATTTTAGATAAAAGTCAACCCTTAAGTATTTTTCCTGATTTAGTCTACTCAAGTTGTGATTTAAGCTGCATCGGTTGTCTCTTCTAGAAAATCTTGTTTTGGCAGTAATTGAGGAGCCTGATACCGCGCTTTAACGGAGTTAAACACCGCCAACCACATTGGAATTTCATAAAACCACCGAAGAATTCAAAGATTGGGCAAATCTCGGTGGTTTCTCTTTCCGTTTGTAAAGTGGGCTGCGTATAGTTACAGGTGAGGACACTGAACGAGTAGAGGACTCTCTGTAAGCTGTGATTACGACTTCTGACCTACCCAACACTCTCCAAGCTGACTCTGTTTCTGACCTACCCCAAGCCTTCCAATCTGACTCTTCACCTTGTGAAGTTACATTGAATACACATCCGTCCATCAGCAGCAAACTGAAGCGTTGCTTGGATATCGTGGGCGCTTTAGTGGGTTTGACGATCACCGCAATTTTGATGGTTCCAATTGCGATCGCCATTCAGCTCGATAATCCTGGGCCAATTCTCTACAGCCAAACCCGCTGTGGTCTTCGCGGACAGCAGTTTCGGATCTGGAAATTTCGGTCGATGGTTAAAGATGCAGATCAACTCAAGCATCTAGTCAGCAATCAAGCCAAAGGTCATATCTTTAAAAATCAGGACGACCCCCGTGTAACTCGCGTTGGACGGTTCTTACGTCGCACCAGCCTTGATGAATTTCCCCAATTTTGGAATGTTTTGATGGGAGATATGAGCTTGGTTGGCACCCGCCCTCCCACGGTTGGTGAGGTTGAGCGCTACAACGAGCGTCATTGGCAGCGGCTGAACGTCAAACCTGGCATGACTGGTGAATGGCAAGTCAACGGTCGCTCTAGCGTCACCAACTTTGAAGATATCGTTCGTATGGATCTGCGCTATCAACGACGGTGGTCGATCGCATACGACCTCTACTTGATTATGCGTACGATTGGCGTGGTCTTGAATAAGAGCGGCGCATACTAACAGCTCAGTAGTTTTTCACAGCAGTTCCTCGACCTAGTCCTCAAAATAATTACTAGAAACGTACCATCGTCGGGTGGTGCGTTTTTTTATGGTGAGTTTTTCAAGAATATGAGATCTGAGTAGACTTTGATCTCAGAGCCCTTCATCCTTGCGCCTATGAATTTGCCGACATGGATTACGTTCTCGCGCCTTTTAGGGGTGCCATTCATCCTCTACGGTTTACACGACCCGACGATCGCCGATCGGTGGTTTTGTGTAGTCGTTTTTCTGCTGGCGGCTGGTACAGATTGGCTCGATGGCTACTTAGCTCGGAAGTTAAATCAAGTTACTGACCTCGGTAAATTCCTAGACCCATTAGTTGACAAACTTTTAGTGTTGGCACCCCTGCTAGCTTTAGTGGAATTGCAGCAGGTACCCGCTTGGGGAGTTTTCTTAATTTTGGCGCGAGAACTCGCGATCGCAGGTTGGCGCGTTAATCCCACAACCTCTGGCGGCACGATTCAGGGTGCTAATATTTGGGGCAAACTCAAAACCGTCAGCCAAATTGTGGCGATCGCCTTACTCATTGCCCCGCTCCCACCCGCATGGGCACTTCCCGCCATGATTGCTTTTTGGATTTCAGTACTTTTAACTTGGGTGTCTGGCATCATCTACTTGTGGCCCCAGCAACCTCAAGCGACCGCTTAACTGAGTCAGCAGTAATTACTTGCCGGGATTGCTTGAGTCACGATAAGATTGTAGACTGTGTCGAATTAAAGCCAGTCCATGCCAAAACTGAAGACTCGCAAGGCCGCAGCTAAGCGTTTCAGAGCCAGCGGTAGCGGCAAAATCATGCGCCGCAGAGCTTTTAAGAACCACCTGCTAGAGCACAAATCCACCAAGCGTAAAAATCAGCTCTCTCAAATGGCTGTTGTCAATGAGCGAGACGAAGAAAACGTGCGGTTGATGCTCCCTTATCTGTAACGTTTAGGAAACTTCAACAATGACACGAGTAAAACGCGGGAATGTCGCTCGCAAGCGCCGCAAGAAAATTCTGAAGTTAGCGAAAGGATTTCGCGGATCTCACTCTCGTCTGTTCCGGACTGCTAACCAACAAGTGATGAAGGCATTACGCAATGCCTATCGCGATCGCCGTAAGCGGAAACGTGATTTTCGTCGCCTGTGGATTGCCCGGATCAACGCTGCCGCTCGTCAACACGGTATGAGCTACAGCCAATTGATCGGCAATCTGAAAAAAGCAGAAGTGCAACTCAATCGGAAAATGCTGGCTCAGTTAGCCGTTCTAGATCCTGCGGGTTTCACCAAAGTTCTAGAGCTTGCTAGTCAAGCTAAGTCAGCCTAGCTCAGATAGGCAGCATCAAGCGTGGCTCAGCAGCTGAAAATCTTCAGCAAAATCGTCAGTCTTGGTTTGGCAATTGGGCTGAGTTTAGCAGGTCAATCAGGTAGTGCTGAAGAGCTTAAAGCAATTCAGAAACGTGGCTACCTGATTGTTGCTGTTAAAGACAATCTTGCCCCTCTTGCCTTTAAAGACTCAGCAGGTCAACTGCGAGGGTTTGAGATTGAGCTGGCCCAACGTCTTGCTCAAGAACTGTTGGGTCAAGCAACTGCTGTCCGCTTGCAACCTGTAACCAATCAACAGCGAATGTCAGTTGTTTTAGAAAAACAAGTTGACCTTACGATTGCTAGAGTTACAGCAACCTCATCCCGTTCCCGTTTGGTCAGTTTTAGTCTGCCTTACTACATGGACGGTACTGCTTTCGTTGTCAAAGACGCTCAACCACAGCGATTGTCAGATCTCAGCCGTCAAAAAATTGCCCTTCTCAATGGCTCTAGTACGATCGCTACAGTTCGATATTTATTACCCAATGCAAACTTAGTTGGGGTTAATTCCTACGCGGAAGGTCAGGCTTTTTTAGAAGCAGGTAAAGCGATCGCCTTTGCAGCAGATGTCAGCGTGTTAAGTGGTTGGGTGCGCGAATATCCTCACTATCGGGTGTTGCCTAGCCTCTTGTCTGCTGAGCCTTTGTGTGTTGTGATGCCTAAAGGAGTTCAGTACGATGATCTGCGACGACAGGTCAACACAGCGATCGCCCGGCTTCATGCCGAAGGTTGGTTACGGCAACGAGCGATCTACTGGGGCCTTCCTTGGGCTAATTTAGAGGAGAAGACGCAACGTTCATCGAGCGCTTCAGTTCCTTTTCCCTAAAGTCGCACTTCGACTGCACCACTGGTCAGCGTTACCTCATAACAAATATGGATAGCTTTCTTCCCATCATTTATCTGTCCTTTTTGCTCTCGTTACTAGCAGGGGCAGGTTGGATAGTTTTTCGGCAAATCCTGAAAACCCGTAGTGTTGAGAGCGCCATTTCTCGTCTCCAAAATAAGCTCAACAAAGAAAAAGGCACTGCTGAAGAGTATTACGAGTTGGGCAGCATTTATTTAGACAAGAAGTTATTTGCTCAAGCAGTTGTGCAACTGCAAAAAGCGCTGAAATCTCCTGAGCTAGAAGGAGATGAGAACACGGCTTTAATTTACAACGCTCTCGGCTATGCCTACTTTGCTCAGGAGCAGTACGATTTAGCGATTCGTCAGTACAAAGAAGCTTTAAAGCTATATCCTGACTACGTCACAGCACTCAACAATTTGGGTCATGTGTATGAGCGTAAGCAGCTCACAGCTCAAGCTCTAGAAACCTATGAAGCCGCTTTGAAGCTTGATCCGAAGAGTGACGTTGCCAAGCGCCGTTCTGACTCTCTACGCAAGCGCGTTGTTACGACTGCTTAGAATGAGGTCTGAGCTACACGCCTTTTCTCATGCCAATTTAGAGATTAAAAAACCTTCACACTCTCGCTCCAGAATGTGAAGGTTTTTAGTTTAATTATTGAGACTGGTTTGAGGAGTTAGAGCGATCGCTACATCTAGTGGGACTGATCGCGATCGCCCTTACGAGCGAGGAGCAGCTTAGAACGTAAAGGTTGTGCGGATAGCACCAATACCGACAGTATCGCTACCCTCGGTGTTGCCTGGGTTGAACAGCACCACTACACCAGGAGTCACGGTGATATTTTCAGACACACGGTAGCGGTAGAACGCTTCTAAGTGAGTAGTTGTGCTTGGTTGGTCACCTGCAAGGCCACCTGTGCCGGCAAACAAGCTGGGGATATTCTTACCAACAGGCAAATCACTTTCGCTGATGCGAGGTGGCTGACCTACGTAAATACCACCCAGATTTCCTTCACCAAACAAGTCAGGGAAGTTGAGAAAAGCCATCCAGTTGGTTGTTTCTACGTTGCCATCGCGGTTGGGAATCCGAGAGCTTGTGAAGCCACCCCAACCACCCACCGTAATTCCGGGTGTCACTCGCCAAGCAACCGTCGCACCAAAAGCATCTGTTTTGAGCGGTGAGGCAAAGGTCAACTGCGTGTCACCAACCCCTAAACCAATTTGACCGCTAAAGGCTGATGGTGTGTAAGAGTTGATATAGTTTAGGGCAACGTCAATGGCGTCAGTGGGCGCTAAGGTGAGTTGTACCCCAGTTGTGGTTGCACCACTCCGTCCGCCAAAAATTCCAGCATTGGCTGGGTCTTCGGGAGTGCTAGCAGAATAGACGCCCTGCAAGCTGATGCGAGGGTTGACTTGCCAGTCAAAGCCCACACCACCCCGACCATTACCAATGTTAATCACGGGGTTACGCTGAGCAAACGCAGAAATCGGCCCTTGTCCAGCACTTTCAACCCGGTTGGCTCCCCGGAAGACGTTGACCGCATTGACACCCACTGGCCCTGCAATCACCGCAAAATTATTGCCAAATAGGTGGCGGACACTTAAATCACTCAGTTCAAACTGGTTGTCGGTGTCTGCTTCATAACCCAAAATTGTGTCATTGCTGAGTCGAGGCGCAGTGCTGCCATTACCTGCTTGCAAGCCTGTCAGCAAGATCGTGCGAGGGCTGAACTGCGTAAACAGACTCAGTTGAACATTCGTGAGGAGATTAATATTGGTTGAAGGATCTTCTGTATCTTTGATGCCATCAACCGGGAAGAAATCTGAAGTGTTTTCAGTCCGTCCTTGAAGGCCAAAGATAGCTTGCCCAAAGAGTTTGGTTGTTGTCGAAAACTGATTGGCTTCCAGTTCGGCGGTGCGAGCTTCCAGCGAATCTACTCGACCCCGGATGGTGGCTAGTTCTGCCGAGAATTCTTCCTGCAACCGTTGCAAGGTAGCAATATCTTCTTTGCTGGCTAGATCTGACGTACCCGCTGCGATGAGCTCGTTCACGCGATCTAAGCAAGCGTTGACACCTGCCGCAAACTCATAGCGCGTCATGGCACGGTTACCGCGAAACGTCCCATCAGGGTATCCGGCAATACAGCCGTAGCGCTCAACTAGAGATTGCAAGGCTTGAAATGCCCAGTCTGTCGGTTGCACATCTGACAACTGTGAAACCGAGGTTACTTGAGCCATCCCCTCACTCGGTTCTGGAGCGTCTGGAGACAGGGAAGCAACGCTCGTCACTTCTTCTAGCGACGCTT
>CBIHQL010000267.1:0-6250 GCA_966211855.1 uncultured bacterium | reverse complement strand
CCGCAACCGATCGGGGACGGGGTTGAAATCTACACCCGATATGGAGCCACCCGTAAAAGGAGTTGACAGCGTACTGACAAACGTTGCTGCACCCGTAAATGGGTCGATTGTATAGAGATTGTTAGTATTCGTCAGACCGTAAATCAAATCATTGAAGGGTCGGCGATCGATCCCCAACAGTGTCCCGTCAACTCCCGTCACTTGTACATTTGTGGTTGCACCAGGAGCCGCCGAATCAAATAGCAAGAGTTGGTTGTTTGCGGTCAAGCCTGTCAACAAGAAAGCACCGGCAGGATTGGCAAAAGTGGACAAATCTACAGCGCTAATGGTTGCTAAAGCTGCGACAACGGTACCGATTGCTTGAAGTTTCATTAGAAGCTCCTTTCGGGTGGATGATATGGGCCTATAAAAGGTCATGCAGTAGCTTTGCCAAGCAGTGAATTACTGGTTCAGAACTGGCAGCAAGCTTTGGTGTGGTGGTAGTACGTGGGTCGCAGATAAACGGATGACGTTTCCACGGATGCTTTACCGAAACTTCATAGAGTTTGGGTTTCAGAAAAGACCAAGGATCTTGCTCAAACGACCACAGGCTCTTGCTACTACAGCATTTTCTTCATTCGGCGTATATATAAGAAATTTGTGAAGCCAGTTGTCTAGGGTCAGGAATTCTGTCGTGAATCTACAGTGCTACTGGGGGTTCTCTTTGAGCGCCGTTGTTGTTTAAATTTCTGACCCCGTCCCTATAGGTTGGGGCTATGATTTTGCGGAAAAAATTAGGGGGAATTTTTAAGACTTTGGCGAAAATGCTTCGCCCCTACACCTACCCTAAAATCCTTTAATCACCACACAAGGAGCAAGAACAATCAGCCTCTCCAGCTTCGATCTGAATCGTCACATGCTCAATACCGAAGTGATCGTGTAACTCGCGGGCGATCGCGGTGAGAAAGGCATCACCGGGGTGTCCTTCTGGCATGACGAGATGAGCGGTTAGTGCCGTTTCGGTAGTGCTCATACCCCAAATATGGAGATCGTGAACTTCTTGCACACCCGTATGCT
The DNA here is from genome assembly GCA_966211855.1 of uncultured bacterium. Lineage (GTDB taxonomy): Bacteria > Cyanobacteriota > Cyanobacteriia > FACHB-46 > FACHB-46 > CBIHQL01. The sequence goes on along the minus strand of CBIHQL010000267.1, from coordinate 5,194 downwards.
CAGCGAGATAAAGTTGCACAGCTCGTTCATCAATATTGGCAGGCACAGCATCGATCGCCAAATTAAATGAATCTCTCAGCAACTCCCACGTGTTGTAGATAATCAGAGTGCTGATCACCAAACTAAAAGCTGGGTCTAACCACTGCCAGCGGGTGTAGAGGATCACGATGCCTGCAAACACGACACCCAACGACACCATCGCATCCGCCGCCATGTGCATAAACGCAGCTCGGATATTGAGATCTTGGTGCCGCCCCGAGAGAAACATTAACGCCGTCGCTGTATTGACGGCAATACCGATCGCTGCCACCCAAATAATCGTGCCACCTGCCACCTCACTCGGCTGCCAAAACCGCATCACGGCTTCCCAGGCGATCGCACCTGTTGCCACTAACAAAAACACCGCATTCAGAAACGCCGCTAAGATGGATGATTTGCGCCAGCCATAGGTATGCCGACTCGACGGTTGACGACGAACTAACCAACTTGCACCCCAAGCTAACACCAGCCCCAACACATCGCTCAAATTATGGCCTGCATCCGCAATCAAAGAAATTGAATTTGCCAGCAACCCAAAAATAAATTCAATCAACACAAAACCAACCTTCAAGACTAAGCCAATTAAAAAGGCGCGATCGTAATTGGTAGGTGCATGGTGATGGTGCCCATGCCCAGCAGAGCTTGCTGAGTGATGAGAATGGTGGTGTGAGTGCCCGTGATGATGTTGATGTGCCATGCTAATTATTCTCTGTATTTATGTATATAAAATTAGATATTTTGCAGTAGCGTTCTCATCAATACTTATCAGATATTAACCCAATTTTAGTAGTAATATCTACGCCTCTCATTGGGCAGAAATAGTGTTTACTACCTCTGACAGACGGAGCCAAATTTGAGAGATCTAAGCTAATAAGAGATAGCAATCTGAGTCAATCATCAAGACTCATCAATTATTTTACCAAGCATTCTGTTTGATAAATTTTCCCTAAAGAATTCATCCGCTTTTTGTGTGCAAGCCAGTTAGATCGAAATTTACTTCATTTAGGAGTCTTTCATGTTTCATCATGTTAAAGAATTACAATTTAATGCTCGTGTGTCAGGCCCAGATCCTCGGTTTGCCACCTTGCTATTAGAGCAATTTGGGGGAGCTAATGGCGAACTCAAGGCAGCCATGCAATATTTCACTCAAGCCTTTGCAGCTCGACAAGCTTATCCTGAAAAGTACGATCTGTTGATGGATATCGCTTTAGAAGAATTCAGCCATTTAGAGATCGTAGGTGCCACGATCACGATGCTCCTGGATGGCGTCAATAGCGAACTTAAAAATGCAACCGAAACGGTTTCTGCTGTTAGTAGCCTCCTACCTGGCAAACCTGAGAAAGAACAAATGATCCATCAGGCTATGGTCAACCCACAATTCTTGGCATTATCAGGTGGTGGCCCCACAGTAACCAACAGTCAGGGTGTGCCTTGGAATGGTTCTTATGTGGATGCCAATGGTGACCTGAGCGTTGACTTGCGCTCCGACTTAGCCGCAGAATCTAGAGCCAAGATTGTTTACGAGTATCTGATGCAATTTACAGATGACCCGTATGTCAAAGAAAGTTTGGGCTTCTTGATGACCCGTGAAATTGCTCACTACAAGATGTTTGCCGCTGCGCTAGACACCATTCAGCCTAACTTCCCGCCTGGGGTTCTCCAAGGAGATCCGCGCTATACTCACACCTACGTTAATATGTCGAATGGTGTCGAAGTACGTGGCCCCTGGAACGAAGGTCAAGGCCCTTGGGAGCCAGGTGAGCAGTGGGATTATATTGCTGACCCATATCAGCATGTGGTTGAAACCCAAGGAATGACCGAGCAACCCATCAAGGGCACTAAGCGCACCCCCGAAGAAGCGACTGCTATGAACCGCAAACTGAGCCAGCAACGGAGTCAAGAGGTGAAGGCAGGAGTGGGATCTGGTTCTAATCAATGGTCAAGCTACCCTCAAAATGATTTGGCTAGCCCCAAACATGCTGAAGGATAAAGAGAAATTGCAGGGTTGAGAGAATTCACAAACGTAGTGAGTTCATCTGAGCACAACTGTAAGAATAGAGAGCCTGGAGAGAGCCTTCTTCAGGTTTTTCTGATTTGAGCGTGGTGGATTGCTTCAAGATCGCTTATGTGGGATGAGTGTAGCGATCGCATCTAGTAATTGTTGTGGGTCAACGGGTTTTGCTAAATGCGTCTGAAACCCAGCAGCTAGGGCTTGGCGCTGATTGTTTTCACCCGCATAAGCGGTTAGCGCGATCGCCGGAACTTCTCGGTTATGGTGTGGTGGCAAGGTGCGAACATTACGCATGAAGGTGTAGCCATCCATGTCTGGCATCCCGATATCACTAATGAGTAGATTGTATTGCGACTCAGCCAACATCCGCAGTGCCTTAGCACCCGAAGAGGCAGTCGCTACTTGGGCACCTTCCTGCTCTAGGGCAACTTTTAACATCTCTAACGAATCAATCTCATCGTCGAGCACCATCACGCGTAAATTTTCAATATTGCGGAGTGGGAGAGCCCAAGACTGAGCCGCATGAGCTTGAGACCCAGACATCAACGGCAACTGGACTGTAAAGGTAGTACCTTGGCCTTCTCCATTACTCATCGCAGTAACGGTGCCACCATGAGCTTCGACAACCTGACGCACAATCGCTAGCCCCAAACCCAACCCACCAAAAGCACGAGTGGTAGAACTATCTTGTTGGCGAAATAACTCAAACACATAGGGCAAAAATTCTGGTTTAATGCCTTTTCCAGTATCACTCACCACAATTTGGGCATGGCAAGCAATTTGAGCCAGCCGTACCGTTACCCGCCCACCAGAAGGCGTAAACTTGATGGCATTGGAGAGTAGATTCCAAATAACTTGTTGTAATCTGCCAACATCACCTCGGACTTGCCCCACTGATAGATCGAGAGACAATTCCAGCCGAATCGATTTTGCTTCAGCGGCTAGGCGTACAGTTTCTAGAGCCGCTGTGATTGGCTCTGACAAAACGACGGTTTCTAGGTTAAGGGCCAGTTTGCCGCGAATAATGCGGGAGATGTCGAGCAGGTCGTCAATGAGTTGCACTTGCTGCTTAGCGTTGCGCTCAATGGTGGTCAGCCCCTGTTGCAGTTTCTCGGCGGTCACCTTAGGCGATTGCAGTAGCTTTGACCAGCCCAAAATAGGGTTGAGGGGGGTTCTTAGCTCATGGGAAAGAATCGCCAGAAACTCATCTTTCATGCGGTTTGCATCTTCTGCTGCTTCGCGGGCGGCTTGCTCTTGTTGCAATAACTGTTCGCGGTGGACTGCAACTTGTTTTTGCTCGGTAATATTCAGCACCGTACCAATGAAGCGTAACGGTTTGCCGCCGACATCATAGTAGGCTTGTCCTTTAGCCCGAATCCAGCGTTCGATGTTGTCTTGAATGCCAATGGTGCGGAATTCGGTGTCGTAAGACCCACCTGAGGTTGGATCGAGCACTGTTTGAATCAGTTCTTGAAGGCGATCGCGGTCGTCAGGATGTAGACCCTCAAAAAATAGCTCAATGCTACTGTCAGCCTCAGGGGGTAGCCCAAACATCGCTTTGCAAGCTGCATCCCATTTCAACTCCTCGGTGACCAGATTCCAATCCCAGGTTCCGAGTTGAGCAGAAGCAACTGCCATCCGCAGCCGGTCTTCATTTTCCTGGAGGGCGATCTCAGATTGTTTGCGATCGCTAATATCCTTGAACAGAATGGCAACTTTTCGCTGCTCTGGCTCACCTATCCGAAACGCATAAACATCAAACCAGCGATTCATCACCTCAGAGCCATTTTCAAAGCGCACAGGTTCACCCGTTAAAGCCACTTTGCCATACATTTCAAACCAGTAGGTTTCGAGAGCAGGCAACAATTGGCGTGCCGTTTTACCTTCGGCCTGTTTTAAGCCCGACTGTTGCTCAAACGCCGGGTTAACTTCCAAAAATCGATAATCAATAGGTTGATTGTTGCCATTGAATAACATTTCAACAACACAAAAGCCATCTCCCATCGATTCAAACAACGTGCGATAGCGTTCTTCTGAGCGGCGCAGAGCTGCTTCTGCCTGTTTACGCTCGGTGATATCGCGGTTTGTTTCGAGTACCAACCTCTGCCCGTTCGTTTCAATTAGTTGGTGGCGGCTTTCAACAATCACCTGCCTACCATCGCGAGTTGTATGTTTTAACTCCCCCGTCCATTGGCGATCGCGCTCTAAGATGACCATAGCTTCGGCTTGAGACAGCGGATACACTGTCTGCAGCAAAGTATGACTAATCTGTCCTACCGCTTCTTCCTGGGTATAGCCATAAAGCTGCTCACAGCCCTGATTCCAACTAATAATCCCTTGTTCTAAATCCCAGACAAAAATGGGCTCATAGGATAGGTTGATCAATAAGTTAAATTGATGGATCTTCTCTTCAGCCCGTTTGCGCTCTGTGATCTCTTGGCAGACACTACTAATACCAATGACGCGTGGATTGTGTCCGTCGCCAACATCACTATCTTTGAGCGGCAAAAAGCTCTCTAACCATACACGCTGCACTCCTGGCTGAGCAGGCGTTTCTCCAGTAATTTCAACATTTAGAACGGGTTCTCCAGTTTCTAAAATCGGTCGTAGTATTTGTTCGACGGTATCCGCAACTTCAGGCAGAAGTTCCCGCACAGTGCGACCTATATGCGCCTCAACTGGAAACCCATTCATCTCCGCTAAGCGCTGGTTGATCCGCACAAAACGTAGCTCAGCATCTAAAACATTCAGGCCAATGGGAGCAGACTGATAGATCGTCTCAATTTCGTTGAGTTGCCGTTGCAGCACGGCTTGGCTTTCACGTAACTTAGCTTCTGCCTGTTTGCGATGGGTGATGTTTTGCGTCAGCACCATACCTGCAAAAATTTCACCCTGCTCAGTGCGCACAGGTAAAGTATGCACCTCATAAATTTGCTCTTGGTAAGGTACTTCTTGCACTGAAGCCTGACCCCTGAGCGCTGCACGGTACATCGGCTCAATCTGGGCGCAGGTTTCTGAAGGCAGCACTTCCCAAATAGTTTTACCGATTAGCTCAGGCCCCTCATACCCCAATTTTTTCAGTTCACTCCCTTCCATGAGCAAATAGCGCAGGTCGTAGTCAAACAGGTGAAAGGCACCATTCGG
>CBIHQL010000266.1:0-6256 GCA_966211855.1 uncultured bacterium | reverse complement strand
CCTGAGGCCAACAGCGATCGCAGACAAATACCCAGGTTTCAGAGGCATCGTACTGGACGCGGTACAAAACAGAAGCATTGACTTGACAGCGATCGCAAGACTTGACTCGCTCAGCGCGGCCCATGACTTACGCCGCAACCGAAGATTTAGGACGAGCAAAAATCATCCGACCTGCCGAGGTTTGCAATGCGCCCGTCACCACGACTTGTAGTTCATCACCAATGTAGCTGCCACCCTCTTCAACCACGACCATCGTGCCATCGTTGAGGTAGCCCACCCCTTGAGCGGGTTCCTTGCCTTCTTTGAGAATCTTCAAGTCAATGTAGTCACCCGGCAAGTAAGCAGGACGTAGCGACTGGGCCAGTTCATTGACATTCAGCACCGGAACTCGCTGGACGCTAGCAACTTTGTTGAGGTTAAAGTCATTAGTAATCAGCGTGGCATTAATTTCTTGAGCCAAGCGCACCAACTTCGCATCTACGGTCGAGACATCTTCGTAGTCTGCCGAGTGAATCACAATCCTCTCGGGATAAGCTTCTTTCATTTGGTTGAGAATATCCAAGCCTCGGCGACCCCGCACCCGTTTTTGGTCATTGGAGGCATCCGCAATTTGTTGTAGTTCTTGCAAAACAAACTGAGGCACCAAGATTTGCCCTTCTAAAAAGCCAGTGTTGAGCAGATCTTCAATGCGACCATCAATAATGCAACTGGTATCTAAAATCTTGGCGGCGGCGGGTTTGAGGGTGCCTTCTGCCAACAGCATCGTCTCGACTGAGTGGGGGTTGATCAAGCGCAATAAAGCGCGACCGTGGGTATCTGCCAAAGACATGCCCGAAAACGAGAATAAAATACTACCCATGATGGCAGCGAGGGGTTTGATAAAGGCAAATTCCCAGGGGATCGGCAACAGAAAGATCGGCGCTAACATGAGATTGGCGATCAACAAGCCCAAGACCAGCCCTACCGAACGGCTCAGCAGCACATCCACAGGCATATGCCGCACTTGTCTCTCAAGGCGTCGATATCCAGTTTGGGCAATTAGGCCAAACGCCATCCCAATCAACCCCCCAAACCCGGCGGTGACCCAGCTCAAACCTTCGCGGCTAGTAACCTGAGCCATCACAGTTGTTGGGAGAAGATCGACGCTAAAGTAGCCGATCCCGGCTCCTGCTAGTATGAATGAAAAGATGATCAGTGCATCGAGCATATTCCTAGCCCACTTGGATAGAGTGCTCATCCCAGACCGGGACGGAGGCGATCGCTGAGCATAGTTTTAGACTGATTGAATTCGTTTTCAACGTCTGCAAGGGTTTCAGCGGTGACTAGAACCCACTCAGCCCCTAAAAATTGATATGGCTCTATTCTATAATGCGCCCCTCTTTAACTTGGCGATACGCGTCGGGATTTGTTGACCTTGTTAGTGGGCGATCGCCAGCAATTGAGAAATTAGGGGTATCTGGTAGGAATCTGTTGAGATATGTCTGTTCATATAGAAACAAACTTAAGCCCACTTGCTCAGGCGGCGATCGCTTCAGTGCCCAAGGCGGCTTATCTGCATATCCCTTTTTGTCGGCGGCGGTGTTACTACTGTGATTTCCCGGTCGCAGTTTTGGGGGATGAGTTACAGGGTGAGCAGTCGCAAACCGTAGAGCACTATGTCGAGGTGCTGTGTCGCGAAATTCAACAAGTAGAGCATCCTGCACAGTCACCTGTAGAAACCGTGTTTTTTGGTGGTGGCACTCCTTCGCTGCTGTCTCCGAAGCAACTCGATCGCATTTTGCAAGTGATCGATCGCCAGTTAGGGATTGCTCCTGGAGCCGAGATCTCAATGGAAATGGATCCCGGCACCTTTGACTTGGCACAGTTGCAAGGCTATTTAACCGCCGGGGTCAATCGGGTTAGTTTGGGTGTTCAAGCATTTCAACCAGAGTTGTTGCAAAGCTGTGGGCGCACGCACTCTGTAGCCGATATTTACGCAGCAGTAGACCTGATCCAGCAAGCCCAGGTGCAAAATTTTAGCCTGGATCTCATTTCCGGCCTACCTCACCAAACCCTTGAGCATTGGCAAGCCTCGTTAGCCGCCGCGATCGCTCTAGAGCCGCACCATTTATCCAGTTATGACTTAATTGTGGAGCCAGTTACCGCCTTTGGACGGCAATACCAACCGGGCGATCAGCCCTTACCCTCAGACACGTCAGCAGCAGAGATGTATCGTCTAGCGCAGCAAATGCTAACGAGCGTGGGATATGCACATTACGAAGTTTCTAACTACGCCAAACCGGGTTATCAATGCCGTCATAACCGGGTTTATTGGGAAAATCAACCGTTTTATGGCTTTGGTATGGGAGCTGCCAGTTATCTTCAAGGTCAACGTTTCACGCGCCCACGCAAAACTCGTGAATATTACCAGTGGGTCAGTGAGCAATCTGGTGTAGCGTCTAGCTCGGTGACCTCTGATCTGTGTACTGCCGACGACCTGCTGCTCGACACACTCATGCTGGGGTTGCGATTGGCAGAAGGCGTGAACTTGCAGAAGTTAGTGACTCAGTTTGGTTGGCAGATATTGCCCAAAATTGCGAAAGGATTGCACGCACATCAACAACGCGGTTGGATTGAAACCGTTGGGATCGCTTGGACGGCGATCGCGTCTGATGTCCCTCACTCTCTGCCTTCTGAGGCACGGCTGCGCTTGACCGATCCTGAAGGCTTTTTGTTTTCTAATCAGGTGCTAGCTGATTTATTTGCCGAGCTGGATTGATATGAAGCTGGAGAGATCGCGATTAATTACTCTCTACGTGATTCACTAACGGCACTTGCCGAGTTATAGCAATAGACTGAGCCGTTTCTTGCGCCATCTCGTAGGTTTTGCAAGTACAAATCAGGCGAGCATCAGGGTAGGTATCGATGCAGCCAGGCCGAAGCTCAATAGCCGACTTCGTTTGATAAATGGTAAAGAAAGTAGCTTCCACAGTATTAAATCAGCATTTACAAATGGGTAAATCAAGTGAATTGCTAGTAAATTAGCCTCAAAAATATTATCGGCTGGCACCTTAACCTAGGGGGTGCGTACAAACACATATTTCCGGGCTAAGACTTTACAAAGCTGTCCCCAAAAGAAGCGTAAAATCTCTATGATTTAATAAATCTTTAAGTTCAGTTTGAGACTTAGTAAAGTGTCAGCATCAACTGCTTGCGATACTCTTTGACCAGCGGGTGGCTGTCTCCTAGCAGATCAAAAATGGTCAGCATTGCCTTACGAGCCCCATCTTGGCGATATTTGCGATCGCGACTCACAATCGTTAACAGCCGTTCTAAAGCCGCTTCATAGTCTTCTACCAACTTTAGACGAATTGCTTGGATAAACTGCTCATCCAACTCGCTCTCAATGACAGGCTCTTGCACCAGTTGTTGCAACCCCATCAACGTGTGCAAGGCTTGAGCCGTCGCATAATACTCGCGTTCGTTGCTTTGGATAGCAGACAGCAGTTTAGCAGCAGAGTCTAAGTTGTTGCGCTGAATAAAGAATTTCGCTGTCGTTAAAATCAGTTTGCGGCTGTCTGGATAGACTTCACTCAAAGCCCGTAATTGCCGCTCAGCCTGTGGAATGTTACCTGCCGCGATCGCCGTCTGAAAAGCTTCTAACCCACGATCCAGATCTGAGCGCAACCCTAATTTCTCTAGTAGCGATCGCAGTTCTGGTTCTGGCAGCACACCCACAAAGCCGCTTTCAAGCTGGCCTGCTCGGCAAATTCTGACATCAGGCACCCCTTCAATGCCATAGGTATTCGCGAGGTCGGGGTTTTGGTCAATATCAACTTTGGCTAACACAAAGTCATACTCGCGCATCAACTTTTCGAGGAGGGGTTTGAGCAGTTGGCAAGGGCCGCACCACTGCGCAAAAAAATCAACCAGGACAGGCTTTGTATAAGATTGCTGAACAACTGCACTCTCAAAGTTTTCGCTAGTTACTTCAACCGCGCTGCCCATTTCCCGTTTCTCCTAGCCGCTCGCTACTCTGACACTATACTGGGTTCGCTGATTTGCACCTGCGTTAAATTACCCGTCTTTAGAGGAGAGGGCACAACAGTAGCCGGAGTGATGTGTGGCAAAGTGGGGTTGAGGTGAAAACGAGGTGAAGAACTCTGCAAGGGAAGTGCCGGGGCGTAGTTGGCGATCGCAGCGGGAAGTCGGTAAGCCGTGGCGCTGGGGATTTCGATCGTAAATTCAGTACCCACTCCGGGGATCGATTGACATTTCAACCGCCCTCCGTGTTTTTCAATAATTTGATAGCTAATGGCTAGCCCCAAGCCTACCCCTTTGCCCACAGGCTTGGTGGTAAAGAATGGGTCAAATAACCGCTGCTGCACAGTCTCACTCATGCCGGGGCCGTTGTCGGTAATTTGAATAACCACCCAATGATTTGGCAGAGCCGTCGTCCGAATTTGAATACAAGGCTCAGCCTGACGTTGCTCTTGTGCTTCTAGAGCGTCAAGGGCATTTGCCAAAATATTCATAAACACTTGATTGAGCTGTCCGGCATAACACTCGACAGTGGGCAGTTTGCCATAATCTCGCATCACTGTAATCCCAGGATGACTCGCATTGGCTTTGCAGCGATTTTGCAAGATCAAGAGCGTGTTATCTAGCCCTTCGTGAATATTCACGGCTTTCATTTCGGCTTCGTCGAGGCGAGAGAAATTACGAAGCGATCGCACGATTTCACGGATACGCTCAGCACCTACTTTCATCGACTGCAAGAGTTTTTTGAGATCGCGAGTGAGAAAGTCTAAATCAATATCTTCTAGGTGGGTGCGAATCTCTCCAGCAGGGTCTGGGTAGTGCTGCTGATAAAGTTGGAGGAGTTGCAGCAAGGTCTGGATATATTCATCGGCATATTTGACGTTGCCGTAAATAAAACTGACCGGGTTGTTAATTTCGTGGGCTACCCCCGCCACCAGTTGCCCCAGACTCGACATCTTAGCCGACTGTACCAACTGAGCTTGGGTTTGCCGCAGTTCGTGGAGGGTATTTTGCAGTTGTTGTGCCTGTTGCTTTAACTGCGCTTCCGAGTGACGCAGAGCCGCTTCAGCTTGTTCACGCTCAATAATTTCTTGGCGCAACTGCAAATTGGCCTGAGAAAGTTCTTGCGTGCGTTCTTGCACTCGTTGATCTAAATCATCAAAGGCTTGCTTTAGGGCTTCTTCGGCTTCTTTGCGCTCAGTAATGTCACGGGTCACCTTGGTAAAGCCGCGCAACTGCCCACTGCGACTTCTTAACGCTGTGACAACGGCATTGACCCAAAACCGGGAGCCATCTTTACGGACACGTTCGCCTTCACTTTCAAACCGCCCTTGCAGAATGGCTTGTTGCAGCTCAAACTCTGGCCTGCCTTGCTCTATATCAGCAGGTGGGTAAAAGCAGGAAAAATGCTTGCCAATGATTTCATTGGCGCTATAGCCCTTGATCCGCTCAGCACCCGGGTTCCAGCTAACCACAACACCATCTGGATCAAGCATATAAATGGCATAGTCTTTGACGCTCTCAACCAATAGCCGAAAGCGCTCTTCACTAAAACGGAGTTGCTTAGCCGATTGCCGTCGCTGCGTGATGTCGTGAGCGGTGACGTAAATGAGTCGTTGAGCAGGCTGGAAAATCGCTCGCCAAGCTAACCATTTGAATGACCCGTCTTGACATAGGCAACGATTCTCAAAATGTATAGGCTCTTGAATCTGAGGTAGCGATCGCCAGTGCCGCAGGGTTTGATAGCGATCGGCGGGGTGAACAAAAGCGATCGCCGATTTCCCTACAAGTTCGGTAGCGGCAAAACCTAAAGTCGATTCACAAGCCGGGTTGCAGCGCAGAAGTACCCCATCCAAACTGATAATGCACATCAAATCAGCAGAAAGGGCAAAGAAAGGATTGTTCAACTCTAGGTTCAGATGATCACAGCTCTGAGCCACTGCCGTCGTTTTTTTCATGGGAACTCACCGATTAAAGCGTGAAAGGTATCGCAAACGGATGGCTTAGCCCTTGCTGTCGTGAGATGCATCCTTAAAAAACCTAGCCCTTTCCTCTCAAGGCTGGCTGAGCATTTAGAGCATTTTTCGCTATCCCTGCTAGAGAGTGACTAAATATATTAGTAGTCACATCTTAAAACTATGTTGTAATTTTTATACTTAAATATTGAAAAACATAGACATTAGTAAAGTAAATCTTTGGTAAAGCCACTTAAAAAATCACAAGACGGGAAGTGCCA
>CBIHQL010000265.1:0-6264 GCA_966211855.1 uncultured bacterium | reverse complement strand
CAGCAACACGTTCTGCAACACTTCACACAAGCAGAACAAGACTTTGCTCACCGCTTAAACGAACTGCAAGCCCATGTGCAGCAACAAACAGAGCAAGGGATTGGCGATCTGACTCAAGTTCGCTCTGAATTTGCCGCTCAGTTGTCCCAGTTGCAGTCAGAAGCCCAAACCCATAAGGACGCGATCGCTGCTAATTTAGAGCAGTTGCAAATCAGCCTAAGCGCTCAACTAGCAGGGCTGCAAACCACCGCTCAAGAACGACAAACTCAAGTCCTACAAGCGTTAGAAACTGCCGAGCGGCAACTCAAGGCGCAACTCACCCAATTACAGACTAGCGCCCACCAAGAACGCGATCGCATCTTGCAAAACCTGGAAAAAATTGCGGCTGAGTTCACCCCACAGCTCTCGCAAGCCGAGCAAGCAGCACTGCAACAACTGCAACAACAGCGCGATCGCCTGCTGCAAAACCTAGAGCAGACCGCTGCCGAGTTTAACCAGCAAGTTTCGAGCTTGCAAACCGGAACCAGTAGCCAAAAAGATGCAACCTTGCAACGGTTAGAACAATTAGCCGCAGACTTTAACGCCCAGCTCACCGGGTTGCAAACAGACGCCCAAACTCGCAAAGAGCAAATCTTGCAACAGTTGGCGGAAATTTCACCTCAGTTCTTGGCAGAGTCCTTTGCAACGGATACCCAGCAACAACTTCAGACGCTGCAAGCCCAGATCGAAGAGTTCCGGACTGTGCAACCGCAACTGCAAGCGATCGCCACTCAACTCGATGCGGTGAAAGACCCACAGCCACAGGTGATTGCCTTGACCGAGCAAGTGGCACAACTCCAAGCCACCCAAGCCGATCTACAAGCTGCTGCCGAGCAACTCACGACGCTGCAAACTAACCACCCAGAGTTGTTCCGCACCCCTGATGACTACGTGAGTCGGGGCAACGCTTTCTTTGCCGAAGGCCGCTTTTCAGACGCGATCGCCGAGTATGACCAAGCCGTTGAAATCCAGCCCAACAACCCAGAAGTTTGGTATCAGCGGGGCTTAACGCTTAAAGAACTCAACCAGTATGAAGCGGCTCTGGTGGCCTTTGAGAAATCTCTGCAATTTGAACCCGACAATTACAAAGTCTGGCTCAGCCATGGGTTAACGCTCAGCCGAATGAAGCGCCGTGAAGAAGCAATCGAAGCCTTTGATAAAGCGCTTGACCTCAAACCCGACTATCACGAAGCTTGGGTAAATCGCGGTGTGGCGTTTGGCGTGTTACAGCGCAACGAAGAAGCCTTCAAATCTTTTGATCGGGCAGTGCAGTACGAACCCGAAGATGCCGTTGCCTGGATGAACCGAGGTTTGGCTCTGGTCGAAATGCAGCGCTATGAAGACGCGATCGCTTCCTTTGACGAAGTTGTGCGCCTCAAGCCCGATTCTTTCAAAGCCTGGGACAAGCGCGGTTATGCCTTAACTCAGTTGGGTCAAGACCCCGAAGCCCTCAAGAGTTTCGACAAAGCCCTCGAACTCAAACCCGACTACGCCAGCGCTTTCTATAACAAAGCCAACTGTTATGCGTTGCAAGGCGAAACCGACCCTGCTCTCGAAAATCTACAGCGAGCGATCGAGCTAGAACCTCGTTATCGGGACGAAGCCAAAGGAGACATCGCTTTCGATCGCCTTTGGGACGATGACTGGTTCCGTGACTTGATGGCGAGCTAAGTGGCTCTTGAAGGATGCAAAAAAGCGATCGCTCAGGTTTGTCTACACTGGCGATCGCTGAGCCATCTCACAATTAGTGGTTATTCCTGCTCTAGCTCTTGCTCTAAAAGCTGGGTGAGTTGACCTTTGAGGTGAACTGCTCGCTGGCTGTCTTTGGGGTAGGAGACCAGTTTGACTTCAACTTCGGTGATGTTTTTGATCCGAGTTGTTTTTTCCCAAAGCCGCTTTTCCCGCTCGGTTTCGTCTTCATAACGGAACGTCACAGTCTTATTAGCCACTTCCAAAATCTGGACGTTTTTGATCCAGGTATTGTTGCTACCCATGCAGAGCCAAACATTGGGTTGACCAATCAGCTCACGAAGCTTTTCTCGCATACTACCCACGGTGATCCTCAGTAGTGGACTAATCTGGAGCCAGCACAATTTTTGATGGCTGAGCAACTAAGTTCAGTCGCGTTTTTAACTGTCTCTATAGAATTCACTAACTTAGTTCTTAAAGTTACAGCGAGAATACGCAATCAGCAAGTAGAAAATCAATAAAATGTGTAGTGGTTTTTACTGAACTGTTCTGCGCTGCAATTATTTTTTAATAAACTTAAAAAAGAAAAAATAAATCTGTGGGGTGAGCTCACTCGACTTTCGGGTGTTAATGCGAAGAGATTGAGCGAAACTTAGATTTAGATAGCGACTAGGTAAAGTCAGAGCAGCGGATAGCGATCGAGAGTCTCAGTAGCAAGCTCTTGAAGATAGCTCAGGCTATGCTGAAGCTCATAGGCGTTGTTGTCACCTTTGAAGTTATTGCACTTCCAACACATGATCTGAAGATTGTCATAGTCGAACATCTGCTCTGGGCAGCGAGCTTTGTTCAGCTTATGGTCGAGGGTGACGTAGTGGGGATGAAAGTAGGTCTTGCCCGCTTGATTAATGATTTTCTTGCCGTTCTTGTCTAAATATTCATAGCCACGAGCGATCGCCTCTTGTCTGCTATTTGTGCTATGTACAGAATGTCCGTGAACCATTTTCTGACCACAAAAGGGGCACGGCTTTTGATGATACTTGGCACGATATTGGTTCGGACTAATCTTGCCAAGTTTGGGGTGATCAATCACCGCATAATTCTGGCTTGCATACCATATCTCACTAATATCAGCACTGTTATATAAAGCTGCTAATTCCTGTCGGTTAAACTTAGGCATTTATAGCAATTGATATTTGTTTAATGCGTTGTCAGCAAGCTCTTGAATTTCTTTACGATTGCGCTTTAAATCTGCAATGCCTTGTTTAGCAGTCTTCTGAGCTTGCTCTGCTTCGAGAACCATCTGATCAACTGCACCAGTGAGATCGCCTTTTCTCAACTTAGCCTCAAACAAATTCAGCGGTTCTATAAATTGCCGCAAGGTCTTCCAAGATTGCTGAACCTGTTGCCAGCCGACATTACGGTAGCCTTGCTGACGGGCAGTTTTTTGCTGAGCCTTGGTTAGTTGTTGAAAAGCATCAGTATTCCGTTTTTGCCACTGGCGATAACTCATATCATCGACATTCATCGCCCCTCCTTAAAGTGAATTCTTTAGGTTAAAACACGTTATGAGTTGGTTTCTTCCAACAACTGGGTAGCTGCAAATATGCAGATCGGGCGGTGTGAACAAAGTTTGGTTCGCCTTAATCATCAAGTCCATCACCGATCGCGGCAATATATCTCTCAAATAGTGCGGCTTGCTCACTCAGATCAGCTTTAGCAAAGCTATCAATACAATTTTTGCAGACTGAATATCCTATATGGTCTTCAATCCGTATAACACTGTAATGGGGCGTTGTTGCCGGAAACATGACAAGACAGTTAGGGCATTTGAAATAGTAGCGCTGTAATGGCTCAAGGACTTGAATCTTGAAGTGAGCTTGCATGGTTATCTCTCCACTCATATTGAGCCTCAGTTGAGGTTGAATGTTTTCTTAATTGCTTGCCATTTATCTTTACCGTAATTGAAAGAAATGTAGTCTTGAATCTTGGAAAATTGGCTCTTGAGTGTGTCAATGCGCTTTTCTAAGTCAGCAATTTTAGCCTGGGCCTCAGTGAGGGCTTCTTCACTAGTATTCGTAATTGTCTCAATAGAATCCCGCATTCCTATAACGGTGTCGTTATAGTCTTGTTTGTGTACTAGGTCTTTTTCTAAAAGAGTTTGCTTGCGATCGCTCCCCGTTTTTGAGAGAGCATTGATCAACCACTTACCAGCGCTCACAATTTCCGAGTTTTGCAGATCTAGAAATGCTTTTAATTTGTCGTTAGCCTCTTGAGTTTTGAGTCTCTGAGTATAGCGGTTGAAGTCGTTGGCCTTCTTAAGCAATGCGAGAACTTCTAGGTTTTCTGATGCCTGGATGACCTGCTCATCAGTCATCTTTTCTTGCAGGGCATACTGAGCTACACCCGATGCTTTACTAATTTGTCTAATGAGGCGATCGCGCTCTTTTCTAGTAATCTCCACAATTCTAATCCTGAGTTTTGAGAGCTAGTAGCATTCCCGAACTTGTTCCTAATATACTGGTTTGTTCAACTACATCCCAGCAGTTATGAATACTGACTGCTCATCAACTTTAAATCTTCATATCTGACCACTAAAAATAAAGCACAAAAAAACTGCGATCGCCTCTCAAAATTTTCAGAGGAGCGATCGCAGTGTTGTTAAAACGATGGAATTAACGGTGAGGTTTAGCGCTTAGCGAGCTTTTTTGTGACCTTGCGTAGACGGATGGATTCGGGAGTGACTTCCACGAGTTCATCGGGGCCGATGTATTCCAAAGCTCGCTCTAGGCTCATCTCAACAGGAGCTTGCAACTGCACCAATTCATCCCCACTCGCCGCGCGGTGGTTGGTAAGCTGCTTGGTTTTGCAAATGTTGAGTTCTAGGTCTTGAGAGCGGTTGTGTTCGCCCACAATCATGCCTTTGTAGACTTTGGTGCCAGGGGTAATGAAGAAGACACCGCGATCTTCAGCGTTCTTCATGGCGTAGAAGGTAGACACACCTTCTTCAAACGAGATCAGCACACCATTGCGACGTGCTTCGATGTCACCCACCAACCCACGGTATTCGAGGAAGCTGTGGTTCATGATCCCTTCGCCACGGGTGAGACGCATAAATTCACCCCGGAAGCCGATCAGACCCCGTGCCGGAATTACAAACTCAAGCTGGGTGCGACCATTGGGGCTGACCATCATGTTTTGCATTTCGCCTTTGCGTTGGCCCAGGCGCTCGATACAGCCACCCACCGCTTCTTCGGGTACGTCGAGGACTAGGTTCTCGTAAGGTTCGCAGGGTTGACCGCTGACTTCACGGTAAATCACCTGTGGCTGAGACACTTGGAACTCGTAGCCTTCACGACGCATGGTTTCGATCAGAATGCCGAGGTGCAGTTCACCCCGACCCGATACCAAGAAGCGATCGGGAGAGTCGGTTTCTTCGACGCGGAGAGCGACGTTGGTTTCTAGCTCACGCATCAGGCGATCGCGCACTTGCCGAGAGGTGACAAAATTACCTTCTTGACCCGCAAACGGAGAGTCGTTCACTGAGAAGGTCATTTGCAAGGTGGGCTCGTCAACCTTAATCAAAGGCAGAGCTTGAGGTTCGTTAGGGCAGGTGATCGTTTCACCAATGTTGGCATTAGCAAACCCAGCCACCGCAACGATATTACCCGCAGATGCTTCTTCAATTTCGATCCGCTTTAGACCTTCAAAGCCCATCAGCTTGGTGACTTTAGCTTTGACGATCTCGCCCGTTTCGGTCACAAGAGCTGCTTGCTGACCCATGCGAATGGTGCCGTTGTGGATCTTGCCAATCACAATCCGGCCCACGTACTCAGAGTAGTCGAGGGTGGTGACTTGCAACTGCAAAGACTTTGCGGGGTCACCGATCGGGGGTGGAACGTGACGCAAAAACGCATCGAAGAGGGGCTGCATATCGACGCCTTCTTCTTCGAGGGTTTCTTTGGCATACCCGTCTAAGCCAGAGGCAAACAGGTAGGGGAAGTCGCACTGGTCATCATCTGCACCCAATTCGAGGAACAGGTCCAGCACTTTATCAACTGCAGTGTGAGGGTCAGCACGGGGGCGATCGATTTTGTTAACCAACACGATCGGACGCAAGCCTTTTTCCAGCGCTTTCTTAAGCACGAAGCGGGTCTGCGGCATCGGGCCTTCGTTCGCATCGACAATCAACAAACAGCCATCAACCATGCCTAGTACCCGCTCAACTTCGCCACCAAAGTCAGCGTGACCAGGGGTGTCAACGATATTGATTAGGGTGTCTTTGTAGCGAACGGCAGTATTTTTCGACAGAATCGTGATCCCACGTTCACGTTCTAGGTCGTTGGAGTCCATGACACAATCCGGGACGTCTTCCCCTTCACGGAATGTGCCAGCTTGTTTGAGGAGCGCGTCAACGAGGGTCGTTTTGCCGTGGTCAACGTGGGCAATGATGGCAACATTGCGAATCGGGAGAGACATAAGGAAAATTCCAGAATTGTGGATAGGACGGCTAAGGTCTATGAAAGCATTCAGCTTCTC
>CBIHQL010000264.1:0-6284 GCA_966211855.1 uncultured bacterium | reverse complement strand
TAGCCTGAATTCAATTGCCCTCCCCCTTGGGTCTGATTGATCAGGAATTCTCCGCCAACTGTTGCCCCACTAGAGGAAAATCGCTGTCCATAGATTCCCCAACCACTGCCATCCTGTCCTAAAGATGACCAAGTTACGACAAAGCCCCCGTCGGACAGAGCCGTAACTGAGGAATTCAACTGATCGTTATTGGTAAAAGTGTTAATACGAAACTCACTGCTTATTGGAGTGCCTTTGGAAGACAATCGTCGGCCAAAAATCCCCCAACCACTGCCATCCTGTCCTAACGATGACCAGGTCACCACAAAACTATTACCGGATAGAGCTGTGACTGAGGAGTTTAATTGGTCGTTATATATATAGCTGTTAATCAAAAACTCTCCAGTTATGGGGTTGCCGCTGGAAGAAAATCGCCGCCCAAAAATCCCAAAACCACTGCCATCCTGCCCCAAGGATGACCATGTGATCACAAAGCCGTTATCTGGAAGCGCTGTAATTGAGGAATTAAATTGAGCATCAACAACATAACTATTGACAATGAACTCTCCAGTCAGAGGGGTGCCATCGTTGGAAAACCGCCTACCAATCACACCTAGCCAGCTACCATCTTGATACTCTGATGTCCATGTAACGACGAAACTGCCATTAGATAGAGCTGAAACAGAAGAATTTAATTGATTAGAAAAAACATTATTATTAATCAGAAACTCTCCCGTTAGGGGAGTGCCATTGGCAGAAAAACGCCGCCCAAAAATCCCAAAACCACTGCCATCCTGCCCCAAGGATGACCAGGTTACGAGAAAGGTGCCATCCGATAATGCAGTTACAGAAGGGTTTATCTGGTCACTGGCAGTATAAGAATTGACGCGGAATTCATTTAACGTTGCTGGATAGCTTGCTAAGATTGACTTCGAAAATGCAAGAGTTGATGCGATCGCTCCAGTAGCGACATCAAGCGTCCAAGTCCCACCCAAAGCGGAGCTGCCAACTTTAGTAGAAGAAGAAGCAACGCGTGCCTCAGTCAACTCACTGAGCACGTGAATAAATTGCTCCCCGCGATCGCCTTTTGCTACTTCACAGCCGTAGATCAATAGCTCTGCTTCATCCGTGAGAGATTTGGCCCAGGCTTGCAGTTGCAATGAATAGCGATCGAGGGTTTCTAGGCTGAGTTCTGCCGTACCCAGCTGCACCTGTCCTGGGGCACCGTGAGACACAATGTGAACACTCGCGATCTCTCGTCGCTTAGCGAGAACTCGACTAATTTGCTCAATGCCATCTTGTGCTACATCCAGGATTACAACCTCATTGCCTAGTACAACGCCATCGGCTAAAAACTGATAGTCTGCGATCGCAGAGTCGATAAAAACAATGCCCTTCTGATGAAGATCCACAGATTGAGTCGTTTGGCTAGAAGAAGTTGCGGCGATCGTAGAGGTTGTCATGTTGAGTTAGCTTGGGGTGAACGGTTTCAGGAAGAACTAATCAATCCACAAATGAACTAGTGAAAATACTTAGATATGCGATAGTTAACAAAGCACAAAAGCTCTGCCTTAAGCACAGAAGTGCCTAAGCCTAGGAGATGAATGAACGTAGAATCAAACTATTGAAGGCTGACTAGTGTGAGCAGTACAGCGGTAAGAGCTTGCCACCAGAACTTTACATCACCTTGATACCCTTGGTGTAACTTGAAACATTCAATCTGGTGGATGCACCCTAGACTTACTTAGAAGAACACAATTCGCTAACTTCAACAAGCAAAGATACGTACGATTTAACTACTCTTTATACTTAAAAGGGTTCTGTGTAGCTTGTACTATGTAGAAATCATGCGGTTGCCTATATTCAGGCTTTTTCTTGAAATTTACTTCTCATTCACTTTAACGAGGCTGTAGCAAATTGCACAGTCAGAAAAAGTCAGGAAAAGTCAGGAAAAAGTCAGATCTTAACTTGAAGCCTTAGAGTCTATCTGCGGCGGGTGAATTGGGGTCGTGGGGTCGTTAGGCACTGTCCCATCTCCTTTACCTACCTCTTATTCGAAAGCGACCTGTACCAGAAATTGATCTGCTGTAGGTGTCCTTGCCACCTTGAGATTTTGGTTGTAGATGATGACGGTGAATGGGTTCTCCGATATAGAGGGATTCACCACAAACTGGACGGGACGTAATCGAGTCACCTTAGAGCGATGGTTGGGTAAATATCGACAAGGATGCCCCCAGTTACTAGCCCCTCATCCGGGACGTGGACGCAAGCGGCGCATCCACAAGCAGCTGACCAGAAGCTACAGCAGGGCGAGGGATTTGACAGCTATGGAGAGATTCAGCAGTGGCTCAAATGAGAGTGGGATGGACTTAGCCACTCCTTGGCTAGAGCATTGGATGCCGCTCAGTGGCAATAAGCAGCCGTATCTTCAGCGAGGCCTACAGGCTGCTTCCCGCCTCCAGGCTTTGCTCTAGCTCTCTTGTTACCCCTTGAGGGCACTCTGGTAATTTGTGGAGATTCCACCTTAACGACCAGATTTTTCGTGGCTAAAACTAGGCCGATTTGCCTCACAAGCTAATGGGCTATACGGCTGTCGTAGTGTCTAGGTTGACACTGCCTGACAAAGTTGGCAGATCTGCCAGGTCGAAGACAGAGCCATTACTGGGTTGAAGATAGCCTGCGCCCTGGTACAAATCCCTCAATAACTCGATAGGATAGCTGTGGTTGCCCACAAAGCTGGATTTTCCTGGTTGGAAGAGGTCATCCCAGTTGACGTAGAGGTCGAGATCTCCAAGAGCGCCATCATAGCCGAGGGTGTTGCTGGTGTGGAAGGCGATGACGCGATCGCCATCTGTTGGATCTAAGCGCTCACTCGTTCCCCGTCCGCCAGGAGACTCAAAAAGAGGCCCAGCAGGATCAAGTCCAATAATTTGGGAAATCGCCAGACCTGTTAAATCATCGTAAGTATCCCCAGCAATGCCGCTGACATGAGCCCCCAGACTATGCCCGATCAATGTTGTGGTAGTGGGGGCGAGATTAATATCCTTCAGAAAACTGCCCAGTTGCTGACCAACACTGAGGGTATCATCGGCGGCTTCACTGTAGTTGAGGTTGCTGGAGAGATCCGTCCAGTCTGTAAACAAAATGTTAGCGGAGGGAGCATAAGTCTGGATGCCTTTGGCGAGGTTACGGAAGTCGTCATCTGTATGTCCACCATCGCCCCACCCATGCGTAATTACATAGGTCGGCGCAGTCAAATCAAGCGTCGTCTTATCCCACAGGTAAAAATCTACTGAGCCATTGTCTTGATAGAGATTGAACTGCCCATCATCGCCAGCCACAATGACGGTGATGGTTCCAGATTCAGTCGTCGTGCCATTAGTGGCGGTATAGGTGAAACTGACATCTTCGTAGTCTCCGGTCGTGAGGAACTGGAAGTCATCACCCAAGTCAAAGGTGAACGAGCCATCGTTGTTGTTCACCACAGTTCCTAAGCTGGGTTGGCTGGTGAGATTGAAGCTGTAGCCTGCGGCAGAGCCACCCGAAGCGAGGGTAAAAGTTTTGGTGAGTGAAGTGTCATCTTCCCCGACCAAATAGGAGAGATGGTTTTCTATTTGAGTTCCAGCCGTAAAGGCATCCTGGGTTCCCACATCTGGTTGATAGCCGGAGATGATGGGCTGGATCACATCTACATTCCCCGTCACGCTTAGTGCAGGCGGAACAGTTCCCTTATCGTAGGTTGCCAGGTAGTATTCATCGGTGACAACAATCATTCTGCCGTTGTAGGACAACCCCTCGCGCACTGTAGCAAAGCTGTTGGCGTTCAGTTTCAACGACCAATACAGTGGCTCATTTGAATATTTCAGAGCATCAAAGTTGGTTTTGTTGTATTTAATGGTGGTGACGGTGCTGCTGTCTCCAGCAGTGATGGCGTAATCCAGTCCGTAGGTCAGCTCTGTGTAGTTGGTGTAGTCGATGGTGGGAGAGACTTGGGTGCTGACTTCAACCACTCCATCGCCATTGGCGTCAGCATTAAGGGGCACGTCGATCAGAGTCGCGGAAAGGCGATCGCTATCCAAGTCTCCATCCACCACATCGCTTGTGAAGGTGGCAACACGGTTAGGGTCATCTGCCGATAACTCGGTGAAGATCAGCGATCCTTGCATCTTAGCCAGCCCTAGATTGAGGTTCTGGTTAATGCCCAGACGCGGATCAAGATCGGTCTTGAACAGGTTGTAGCTGTAAGTGGTTTTGGCTTCACGAATCACGGGGAGAACGGCTCCCAGCAAGCTGTTCAGTTTGGAGGGGCTGTAGTTGGCGGTGAAGTCACCCTGCCATTGATCGCCTGTCCAAGTGAGGGTAGTGATCGGGCTGTCACTGAAGGCGTATTGCACTGACCAACCGTTGTCTTCTGACCAGCTGACCGTAGGGTTGCCTGCTAGAGTGCCTGCGTTGGGTACGGGTTCCCCAGTAGATAAGGTCGATGCTAGATCGAAGCTGAGGCTAGAATCTCCAGCATTAACCTGAACGCTCTGGGGCAGCCCTACACTATGGAGCAGGGTTTCCCACAGGTTGAAGGTAGACACATCGCCATCGACCGACAAATCAACCCAGTCTTCGTCTTCCATCTGAGTAGAGAGGCTGCTGGTGGGCAGGTTGACCTGGGAAGTAGTGGTTGTCAGGACGGGGGCGCTAAAGTCGAGTGATCCTTCTACCGATAGCAACGATTCGTTTAGCAACTCAATGCGATCGGGAATGGGCAAGGGAATCGAGTAGTCTGCCGCTGTACCACCATTGAAGAGGGCTGGAACCGCACCGCCCAAACTATCCGGTAGATCGACGCTGGCGCTGTAGTCGATGCTGAGGTCGAGTCCCAGTTCCACATCAGCTCCAGGAGTAGAGGCATTGAGGGTCGCAGTGTCACGTAGCTTTGCCCCCGATCGCACGACAATGGTTTGTCCTGGAGTAATCCCATCGGGCAGCACCACCCGCACATCGATGGGGAGGGAGGCACTGAAATCACCCTCAGACAAGTCGATCGCACTCTTGAGAGCAAACTGGTTACTGAGACCCCAAAGTTGGGCAGGCATGACCGCGTTTACCTGGTCATCGATCATTGTTGTAAAGGATTCGATGACAGCAGCAATGCCATCCAGAGTATCTCCCCATTGACTGACAGAGTTGGCATTGAAGGTCAGGGTGCGATCGTAGATCAGCCGATCTTGGTTTTGCAGGTTAATGGTGAAATTGGTTTCCGCAAAAGCTCCATCTAAATCGGTGACACGTACCGTCAGGCTGTGACTCGTCTGGGTTTCGTAGTTGAAGCGGGCACTGTTAGCGATCGTAATCTCCCCAGTCGTGGCATCAATCGCGAAAATGTCCTGATCATTGCCAGCAGCCAGGCTATAGGTGAGACTGTCGCCTGCATCTTGATCGGTAGCGATCGCTGTTCCCAATACCGTTCCGACAGCACTATGTTCTGGAAGGGAAACCGCTGCCATGCTTTGAATGACAGGCGTATCGTTCTGATCTGTCAGGGAAACTGTGACCGTCCCGGTGTCCACAAATCCTTCAGAGTCAGTGATTTGCACCGTCAGTGTGAAGCTGGGTGTCGTTTCAAAGTCGAGGGTGGTGCGATCGGTAACCCGCAAATTACCACTGTTATCGATGGCAAAGGCTCCCGAATCATTGCCGCTGAGAATTCGATAATTCGTTACTGTGGCACCGTTAAAACTGGAAACCTGTAACTGCCCGACCAAAGTTGTATTGTCACTGTTTTCGCTCAGAGTGAAGGCTTGATCGCGCAGGGTGCTGCCGAGAATAATCGTCATGCGCTGATCAATCCACAATTCGACAACCCCGTTGCTATATCTCTGGAAGGTCAGCCCATCCAAGCCGCTCACAGTTTCGGGGGTTGCTGAGGCAAGAACCCAATCCTGATTGAGGGATGTAATGCTATCCCCAGCATCCCCAATCACGATCAGGCGGTTGCTGGTGTCAGATAG
Source organism: uncultured bacterium (assembly GCA_966211855.1). Taxonomy (GTDB): domain Bacteria; phylum Cyanobacteriota; class Cyanobacteriia; order FACHB-46; family FACHB-46; genus CBIHQL01. The sequence goes on along the minus strand of CBIHQL010000264.1, from coordinate 300 downwards.
ATTCGCCAGGTCGCGCAGAATGATGTTGAGGTCGTTGTCTCCCGTTCCAGTAAGATCGATGCGTTCGATTTGACGTACCAAACCCCGCACCGTTGCCATATCTAGAGTTAAGTCGCTGCCTGCGAGTGCCAAAGTATCTTCTCCAGCACCTCCATCAATCCGACGGAATTGCAGGTCAGAGATACTCAAGACATCATTTCCTGCACCTCCATAGAGAACATCCTGCCCCCCACCCCCGAATAGGGTGTCATTGCCTCGCCCTCCAACAAAGGAATCAGCAGTAGTCGTGCCAGTGAGGCT
>CBIHQL010000263.1:0-6331 GCA_966211855.1 uncultured bacterium | reverse complement strand
AAGTCGTATCTCCATTATGGCCTCGGGTTTAAAGTCATCGACACTAGAACTGCTGAAGCGCTTTAATCGAGCGTTTCCCCAGTTTTATGAGCAGTTTGTCAGCAGTGAAATTCAGTTGCAAAACCTGAGGCTTGCCTATCAGCTCTACAAGACTCGACAGGCTGTGATTGAGCTGAAGCCGGAAGGAAGCAAGAGCGCGCTACATTTTGCCTACCGCAACCAATCTTTCTTATTGAGCGATATTTTTGGCGTTTTAGCTGCTTATGGTCTCACCATTCACAGCTTGAGCTTGTATGGTCAAATTTATCCACCGATGTTGGTGTTTATTAAGTTGGTGGTGTCTCGGGGCGGCAAAACTCTCACCGAAAAAACCTCAGAAAACGTCTGCCGAGCGATTCGAGAAGCATTGGCAGGGCGGTTTGAAGTTGAGGAAATGTTGGCGGTTGAGTTTAATTTAGACGCGGGTCTAGAGCAGGTAGAAACTGAGTTTTATGTAGATCCAGTTTTCCATTTGCCAGCGCTGCTGATTGAAGCCGATAACCAACCGGGTCTGTTTTACAAAGTGATGTATGCGATCTGGCAAGAAGATTTATTAGTTGTGAATGCAAACTTACTGGTTTGGCGGGGTCGCACCCGTTTGATTTTGTACCTACTGGGTCCGAATGAAAACCTGATCCCCGAATATTTGGGGCAAAAAATTGCTGAAGGTGTTCGACAACGCCTGCTGGGTCGTCGTCACTAGCCGGGTGGTCTGGCTACAAAACTACTTGCGTCGTCAAAGGCTGGCTCAGAGTCGTCAGTACTGCGGTTGAACTTCGGGATAGGATAGGAACATGGCAAGCATTGATATCCTTGGGGTTCCCCATACCTACGAGTTAATGGGGAAGAATGAGTCTCCCTGCGCTCTTGTTTTCATTCACGGCTGGCTGCTCAGTCGGCACTATTGGCAACCGATGATTGAGCGGTTGGCTCCAGACTATCAATGTTTGTCTTACGCCTTGCGTGGTTTTGGTGACTCTCCGATTCCTGCATCGGTAGCAGCAACCTGGATCTCGCTTGCTTTACCTGAGCCTTTTGCAAAACGCCGGGGTGGTGCGATCGCGCCTGCGACAACTTCGCCTTATACCCCTGCGGCCTATGCCAAAGACTTGGTGCTACTACTCCAGCAACTGAACATTTCTCGGGCTTGGCTAATTGGGCACTCTTTGGGAGGCAGTATTGCGCTATGGGCCGCTCACCTCGCGCCAGAAGTAGTGCAGGGTGTTGTTTGTATCAATGCAGGTGGTGGTATTTACCTTAAGGAAGAGTTTGAACGGTTCCGCAATGCAGGTGAGAAGATCCTCAAGTTTCGGCCTCGCTGGTTGTCGGCGCTACCCTTGGTGCATTTAATGATGGGGCGGATGAATGTGGCGCGGCCTGTAGAGCGTAGGTGGGGACGGCAGCGATCGCTCGATTTTGTCTCGGCTGACTTACAAGCGGCTCTCGGAAGTTTACTTGATTCCACCACAGAGGCAGAGGTGCATAATCTGCCGCGTGTCGTGTCTCACCTGCATCAGCCTGTTTACTTTGTCGCGGGTGCCCAAGACAACATCATGGAACCCAAGTATGTGCGCCACTTAGCAAGTTTTCACCCTACTTTTCGAGTTTGTGGCGACAACGTGATTGAGATTCCTAATTGTGGTCACCTCTCGATGATTGAGCAGCCAGAAGCCGTGGTGACTCAGGTACGCAGCATTCTGACGCGGCATACAAGCCAAGAGCCAATTCACCAGCAACAGTTGTCTTAGGTTAAGGCTAAAGGTTCGGCAGATGTGGCAGTTTGGTAAAGCTGCATCACTTGAGAAATCGGTAAGCGTGACTGCGCTCCTAGGGTGAGTGACGAAACATGTCCACGATCGAGGTGCTCAGCGGCAGCACAGGCAATCATGGCGGCGTTGTCGGTGCAAAACTTCATCGGGGGAAAAAGGACTCGCAAGTTGTGTGCTTGAGCAGCGGCTTGCAATTGTTGCCGCAGACCGCTATTGGCTGCAACACCTCCACCGATTGCGATCGTGGTTAAACCATGATCTAAGGCACAAGCGATCGCCCGACGAGTGAGAGAACGGGCAACTGTGGCTTGAAAACTGGCAGCCAAATCAGCGATCGGTAGCGGCTCAACACCCTCTCGTTGCAGTTTTTGGGTCAGCCGCAGTACCGCAGTTTTGAGGCCACTAAAACTAGAGTCGTAAGGATGAAACCCACCTTCAGGGCGAGATACGTTGCCTTCGGGAAGCGGGAACGCTTGGGCATTTCCCTGCTGAGCCAGCTTGTCAATAATGGGGCCGCCGGGATAGCTGAGATTGAGGAGACGAGCGACCTTATCAAAGGCTTCTCCAGCTGCATCATCGCGAGTTTGACCGAGGGTTTCGTAGTCGCCGCAGGCTTTAACGTGAATGAGGCTCGTATGCCCACCCGAAACCAATAGACACAAAAAAGGCGGCTCTAGGGTTGGTTCGCTGAGATAAGAGGCGTAAATGTGCCCTTCTAAGTGATGCACCCCGATAAAAGGCTTGTTATGCAATAACGCTAAGGTCTTGCCAGCCGTTAAGCCCACGAGCAAAGCCCCTACCAAACCAGGAGCACAGGTAGCCGCAATACCATCAATATCGGCCCAACTTAGCCCAGCCGTTTCTAACGCTTGAGCGATCGCTGGGTTAATTGTTTCGACATGCGATCGGGAGGCAACTTCTGGAACAACCCCCCCATATTGTTGGTGTAAAGCAATTTGTGACGAAACAATACTACTTAAAACTTGACGATTTTTAACAATCGCTACCGCTGTTTCATCACAACTTGTTTCAAGTGCTAAAACGGTTGCCATTCACTGATAATTTTTTGAATGAATTAGCCACTTCTCGTAGCTTAAAACTTTACTGAGTTTACTTGGAAGAGTATTATTGCTTCCAAGTTCAGTAAACGTTCTGTACAAATAGCGTAATCTTTTTGTACAACAAACTTTGAGTTTTGTAACAAAAGGAAATTATTCCATGCAACGACTGTTTGCTTTGGCTCTCATAGTTTGCCTCTGGCTCGGCTTTACCCCCGCTGCCTCTGCCGATGTTTCTGGGCTAACCCCTTGTCGCGAAACTCCTGCTTTTACCCAGCGTTTAAATAACCTGGTTAGAGGTCAGGAAGCTCGGCTGCAAAAATACGATGCCAACAGTCCTGGGGCTGCTGTTATTAAAACCAGAATTGATCAAGCCAAAAATCGCTTTGATAGATATGGTGATGCCCTATGCGGACCTGAAGGTCTTCCTCACCTGATTGTGGATGGTCGTTTAGATCATGCTGGTGAATTCTTGATTCCTGGTATTCTGTTCTTGTTTATCGCTGGTTGGATTGGCTGGGTTGGTCGTGCTTACATTCAGTGGGCCAAGAAAACTGATTCTCCAGAGCAAAACGAAATCATCATCGACGTGCCTCGCGCGATCGGGTTCATGCTAACTGGCTTTACCTGGCCTCTAGCAGCACTAAAAGAGCTGACAACTGGTGAATTGACTGCAAAAGAAGAAGAAATTCCCGTTTCGCCTCGCTAGTTGCGTTTATTTCCTGAAATTTTCTGGAGAATCATTACATGCAATCCTTTCTCAAATATCTCTCAACCGCCCCGATTCTTTTGGGTGTTTGGATGACCCTTCAAGGTCTAGCAATCATGGAATTCAATCGCCTGTTTCCAGACCTGCTGTTTCACCCCCTTCCATAGCGACTGTAAGTCTTAAAGTGACTGACATAACTGAGGTTTAAACTCAGATCTCCCGCTATTAATTTAATTTTTTGGCGCACTTTAAACGCTCAAAAACTGCACTCAAATTTTGATATTTGTGTGTGTTAAAGCCCGCGATCGCCTGAGGGTGATTGTGGGCTTTACTGTATTTGGTTTGAGAAAAAATTAATTTTTCTAAAGTGCTGTTTATCTGGCTTAGTGAAAATAGCCTTCTCACTTAAAATAAGGCTACGACCCTATTAACTAAAAAAGCGATATGGTACCAGCAAAAGCGGTAGACGAATCCAAAAATCGGCCTTCTGATCCGAGAAACCGGGAAGTCGTTCGGCCAGCGGGTGGCAATCCTCAAATCGGTAATCTAGAAACTCCCATTAATGCGTCCGGTTTTACAGAAGCATTCATCAATAACCTGCCTGCTTACCGTCGTGGCCTGTCTCCTTTGCGCCGTGGCTTAGAAGTCGGTATGGCTCATGGCTACTGGCTAATCGGCCCCTTCGCCAAACTCGGCCCCCTGCGGGACACCGATGTAGCTAACTTGGCTGGCTTGCTCTCTACAGTCGGTCTGCTGATTATTTTGAGCATTGGCCTCTCTCTCTATGCCAATAGCTGCCCTCCCGACCCCACCAAGACCATCACCACTCCCAATCCTCCTGCTGCTCTCACTGCATCAGAAGGCTGGAATGAGTTTTCTAGCGGTTTCTTGATTGGTGGTATTGGCGGTGCTGCATTTGCTTACGCACTGCTAGCCAACCTTCAAATCTTGCAAAACCTCTTCTAAGTAACGATTTTCTAGTTTGCTAGATCGTTGTAGAAGTTGAATTGATAGCAGCCAATTTTAGACTCTACTGCTGAAAAGAACTGATGGCCCTTAAGCTGTCGCCAGTGGTTTTAGCAGAGCATTAAGAGCCAAATTGGCTGCTTTATCGTGTCAGTTGATGCTTTAATTTGCGGTGCTGCTATAGCAAGGAGCAGGGGTAAACAAAGCCGCTTCAATCTGAGCTAAGGCTTGCTCAAAGTCGTCGTTGATAATTTGAATGTCAAATTCATTAGCGGCATCAATTTCTTCTTGTGCCCGTTGAAGTCGGCGAGCGATCGCTTCTTCAGAATCTTGACCCCGATTGCGGATCCGAAATTCAAGTTCGCTGAGAGAGGGTGGCAAGATAAAAATCCGCAGTGCTAACTCAATTTCTAAAATGACTTGATGACCTTGGCGAATCTTGTCTTCAACGGCTAAGCGAGGAGTGCCGTAATAGTTACCTGCAAACTCGGCCCACTCTAGTAACTCACCATTGGCAACCATCCGCTCAAATTGGTTGCGGTTCACAAAATAATAATGTTGACCATCAACTTCACCCGGACGAGGGGCACGAGTTGTGACTGAAATCGAGACATACAGCTCTGGATGACGTTGCAACAAGGCGCGCAGCAGGGTTCCTTTGCCAACACCGCTAGGGCCTGTTAAGACGATGAGTTTGCCTGCTTGCATGCTTCGACTACCCGCTCCATTACATTCCTTAAACCTCTTAGCGTATCACTATCTTGCTAAGACGGACGGGTAATGCTGATCTCAAATTTTAGTCGTCGTGGGCGACCCCATCTTTACTGACGATAAAGCGGTTGGCAACGGTTTCGGGTTGAATCGCAGACAAAATAATATGACCCGAATCGGTGATGATGACGGCACGAGTGCGGCGACCGTAAGTCGCATCAATAAGCTGACCCCGGTCTCTGGCATCAGTAATAATTCGTTTAATAGGTGCAGACTCTGGGCTGACAATGGCAACCACCCGGTTTGCAGACACAATGTTGCCGAAACCGATATTGATCAGCTTAATATCCATAAATGAACTGCGGGTTAGCCGCGTGAAAAGTTCATAAAGCGGTAATTTCAATGGTATCGACAAAAATTTGGACTAACAAGGCTAGAATCGCCTAGATAGCGCAAGATTGGTATCTCCTGCCTCATTTTGTGCCTTATTACACCAGCAAATCAATGAGTGAACTACGGCAGAGGTGAGAGTAAGCAGGCGGGTGTTGGGCAGCGATCGCACCAGTGAAGGCGGTTTAAGGTTAGACTGGGCAGCGATAGTGTGAAATATTGTGACATTTCGTTTTGCAACCGCTTGACTTTACGACTCTAACGGCTGTTGCGGCAGAGTTGCGGGCTAATTGGCTCCCGGCTCGCCTCGAACAGGTTTATCAGCGCGATCGCTTTACGATTGCTGTGGCCCTGCGTACCCTTCAGCAACGGGGCTGGCTAACAATTTCTTGGCACCCCCAAGCGGCTCGGCTAGGGATGGGAGAAGCACCCCCGCGCACCCCCGATACATTTACCTTTAGCCAGCAGTTGCAACATCAACTGGGTGGGTTGGCATTGACTGCAATTGAGGCGATCGCCCCTTGGGAACGAGTGCTAGACCTCCAATTTGCCCGTCGCCCTGGAGATCCACCATTGTGGCACCTGTATGTCGAGATCATGGGCAAGTACAGCAAAGTTGTTTGGGCAAAGGCTGAGACCTTGATCGTGACAGCGGCGCATCAGGTGAGCGCTCAACAGTCGATTGTGCG
>CBIHQL010000262.1:0-6335 GCA_966211855.1 uncultured bacterium | reverse complement strand
TGCTTGCGTCACCGCTTGCTTAAAGACCCCCTCGAATCGATCGACTCTGGCTACAAAGTGGAGAAGGTCTTCAACCGCGTCTTTGGTTTAGAAGATGCCGAAGCTGAAGCCGCTGCTACCAATGGCACTGCTGCTCGCGCTCGCTAAACCAGCATGGAAAAACGCATCCTAGGATTAGACCCCGGTTTGGCAATTCTAGGATTCGGCCTCATCTCGGGTAGGGAGGGTACCAATGCCACCCCTACCTTGCTTGATTTTGGCGTCATCCAAACCCCTGCCCACACTGAAATGGGCGATCGCCTCTGCACCATTTATGACGATCTCCACACCCTCGTCGAGCAATGGCAACCCGATTTGGTCGCGATCGAGAAACTATTCTTCTACCGGATGGGTAACACAATCGCAGTAGCTCAGGCACGAGGCGTCTTGATGCTGGTCTTAGCCCAACACAAATTACCCTTTGTTGAATTCACGCCCGCCCAGATTAAACAAGCTTTGACCGGATACGGTAGTGCTGACAAGCAAGAAGTGCAGCAAGCCGTTGCCCGTGAACTTAATCTCGACAAAATCCCTCGACCCGATGACGCTGCCGATGGTTTAGCCGTCGCTCTCACAGCCTGGTTTCAGCGGTAGCTCAGGTTCTAGTGTCACATCTTCGTATAGCGTGGCGATCGCTTGACCATAGCAGATTGGCGATCGCCCACGGATGGTGCGTGTCTGCAATCTGGTTAGACTAAGGTAAGAGTTGGGGCTGATTGCAATGTCCTATGCGCCTAATTTAGGAACACCCGATGCAACTTGGGAAGATATACCCGTTCCCCCCAGTGACTTGTTGAGTGACGAACCACCCTTGGAAACCTATTTACATTTACAACAACTCTTACTGCTGTTGAAGTGTCTTGATTGGTGGTGGCGTGAAGGTAGCCCAGCGACACATCCTGATTATTTTGCGGCTGGCAATTTAACCATTTATTACAGCCCCCGACAGCGAAAATCTGAGCAGTTTCGTGGCCCTGACTTTTTTGTGGTGTTAGGGACAGAACGCAAACCTCGCAAAAGTTGGGTCGTGTGGGAAGAGGATGGTAAATATCCGAATGTCATTGTTGAGCTACTATCTCGGTCTACTGCTGACACCGATCGCGGCTTAAAAAAGCAAATCTATCAAGATATTTTCCGCACGCCAGACTATTTTTGGTTTGATCCCGATCGCTTGGAGTTCGCTGGTTTTCACCTTGTCGATGGTCAATACGAGCCGCTAGAGCCTAATCTGCAAGGATGGTTATGGAGCCAGCAACTAGAGCTTTATTTAGGAGTGCATGAGTCTCAGCTGCGATTCTTTACAGCCGAGGGCGAATTAGTACCCACTCCCGAAGAAGATGCCAGTCACCAGTGGCAACGAGCCGAGCAGGAACGGCAACGAGCTGAGCAAGAACAGCAGCGAGCTGAGCAAGAGCAGCAACGAGCCGATCGCTTAGCAGATAAGTTACGGGAGTTGGGAGTTGACCCGACAGCGCTTTGAAAGGGCGATCGCAGTTGGCGTTGTTAACCCTTGGGAAGAATGATGAAGCAACTCCTTGGCTGCATTAGTGTTGGGTTCATTCTCTGGCCTAGTCTCGCTTCCCTAGGGCAAGAGACTCCTCTTAACTTGGCTTTTGATGAGAATAATCCGGTCAGTGCGGTTCCCTTGATTGAGCAAACGTGGGAGAAGCAATACGAAGATTACTTTCGGGCTAACTTTCCTGACCAGTCCGTGACAGCAGCAGAGGTTGCGCAGACATTAGGAAAACTAGGGAAGCAAACAGGCAAGAAACCCGCTCTCATTTATGTGGTGCCGCGATCGCAGCAGCTAGAGTTGGTGCTCATTACCCCCGATCGCCCGGTGGTTCACAAGCGGATTGATGCCGCTCCCACTCAGGTTTTGTTGCCCACCGCCAGGAAGTTGAGACTCGCGATCGCTGACCCTCGGTTGCAACCTCCTCAAAACTATCTACCACCCGCCCAACAATTGCACCAGTGGATGATTGCGCCTTTAGAAGCTGAGTTAGCAGCAGCGAAGATCGATACATTAATTTTTTGCTTGGGGGTGGGTTTGCGAACTTTGCCGATCGCGGCTCTCCACGATGGTCAGCAATTTTTGGTTGAGCAATATAGTCTGGCGCGAATTCCCGCTTTTACCCTCACCGATACCCTTTATAAGAATATTCGTCAGGCTCCGGTGTTAGCGATGGGGGCTTCTCAGTTCGCCGATCAAGCGCCGTTGCCGAGTGTGCCGATGGAGCTATTTTTGATTACGCGAAATTCTCAAACACCTAAGTTTTTCCTCAATCAAGAGTTTACGTTAGCGAATCTCCAACGTCAGCGCACCAGTCAAGGTTTCCCGATTGTGCATTTGGCTACTCATGCCGACTTTCAACCTGGTGCACCACGCAAGTCATACATTCAGTTGTGGAATGACAAGTTGCAACTCAATGAAATGCCGCAATTGAATTGGAACCAACCCCCGGTTGAATTGCTGGTTTTGAGCGCTTGTCAGACTGCAATCGGCGATCAAAATGTTGAGCTAGGGTTTGCAGGTTTGGCAGTGCAGGCAGGGGTGAAGTCAGCGATCGCGAGTCTTTGGTATGTCAGCGATCAAGGCACATTGAGCTTGATGAGTGAGTTTTATCGGCAGCTCAATACAGCTCCCATCAAGGCCGAAGCATTAAGGCAGGCTCAAGTCGCCATGTTGCAAGGGCAAGTGCGTATTAGCAATGGTCAACTACAAAGCGCCAGAGGCCCGTTTAAGTTACCGCCAGAGTTAACCCAAGAAGCCCAAGAGGAAGATCTGACTCATCCTTATTACTGGGCGGCGTTTGCTGTGGTAGGCAGTCCTTGGTAGATATCTAATTGCCAAAAAGGACGATTACACCCTACCGATCAAGTTCCAAGCATAGCCATCAGGAGCCATGAAGGAGAGGCTAGGTTCTTGAAATTCGTTAAAAAGAATTGGGGTAATGTTCTGGGCTGGGCTGCTTTGGAGGCGATCGCGAAATTCTTCTAGCCCTTCAACCCGGTAAGTGTAAAGCGACATCCCTAGGCAACCAGGTTTAGCCTCGGTGTGGCGATCGCTTAAGGGTACTAACTCTGGAAAACGGATGATGTATAGGCGACCCGACCTAGCGGCTTGTAAGTCAGTAGCAGACGATCGCGGTTCATCAAAAGCTGTCACCCAGAACTTCTCACCCGGCTCTAAGTCAAAAATTTCGCGTCCAGCAGCCGAGCTTTCGTAACTGGTTTCCACATCGTCGCGAACTCGAAGTAGCCCCAACACTTCCTCGTAAAATCGCAAGCTGGCTTTGCTGTCGTCTTGAATCACTAAGCCGCAATGGGTGAACTGGCTGGCTTGGAAGGGGGCGCTGGCATGAATTTGACCATAGTGAGGCAGTGTGTAACCAAATCTTTGGAAGAAGACCTGCCGTGCCAACGGTTGCAACACCATCATTTCTCGCACCCCGATCGCCGGATCGAGAAAGGGACGGCTGACTCGATTTTTTTGGTAGATCACTTCCCAATGCGGTTGAGTGGCTCGGATGGGTAATTCAGAGGCTTCTGCATCTTCAACGTGGTTCCACAGAGTCAGCAAATCAGCGGTGAGCGTGGTTGCCCAGCGATTGCCCCTGACCTTCATCGATCCCAAACCCAAACCAGAACTTGTGGGTTGATCCCAGATCATCAGCCGCACTAGCCCATGATCGGCGCTTTGGTGGGTGAGGCGAATTGATTGTAGACCTGAAGACACTCCGTAGAGTTGGGCTGCGGCTTCAGCAGTCAGTTCTCCAGTTTGCTCAATTCGATAGCCGAATTGCTGCCAGTAGTGCAGAGCCGCGATCGCATCAGTGACCCCAATGCAAACTTCATAAATTCCGGCAGTGACAGTGGCAGCCATAAATTCCTTTGTTTAGGACGATCGCTTGCGTTGGAGTTCGGTGAGAAATTCGGTAGCGAAATATTCTAAAAAGCGTTGATCGAGCGGTTCAATGAATTTGTCTAAGGGGTTGAGCTCGACAATATAATTGCCAATTTTTACCCCAATAGGTTCGAGATGTTTACCCGGAATTTCTTTGTGCAATAGAGGCGGTTTGCGCTGTTTTAATTGTTCTAGCATCCATAGCACGTCGCTGTTGTCTCGCTGTTTAGGTGGCTTACTGGCGTCTTGCTCACTGCCCGCAACAGTATCTCGATTAAAGGAGATCATAGCGGTGAGGTTGAACAGTTGACTCTGGCTAATGAAGCATTGGGTTTGTTTGCGGGTCGGTAAAGCGCCTAAGCCAATCTTTTCTAGAAAGTGAGCGATCGCAGGGACAGGGATAGCACTCTCGGTATCACTAATATCGGGGGCTAGCAGTAGCGATGGTTGACCTTTAATGGAAACACTTTGCGGTTGGATATCGGCTGTCAGTTGTTCGATCCACTCTACTGTTTTGGCATCCACGCACTCAGTGACAATTTCCCGCCAGCGATCGCCACTCAAAAATTCTAATAAAGCAATATATTTACAACCTAAACTATGACCCACCCAGTAGTAAGGAGTCTCGACATCGCTTAAATCAGCTTTGTAGATGTCAGAACGATAGCCTAATCTTTTTGCTTCTTCAGCGATCGCTTCTCTAACCTCTTCTTGCTCTTTTAGCAGTTGAATTGCAATGGGCCAATGCCGAAAGCTGAACCGAAATGGCATTGCGACAATCGTGTAGCCTTCTTCAAATAGCTTTCTCAAGAAATAGCGATAAAAAAGAGTCGGAAATGTGCCAAAAAAAGCACCGCCAATAAATTGAACAACTCCTTTAGGATTGGGATGCAGTGCTACCCAGCTAAATTTAATTGGTTTGAATTGAAAAGTAGCTTCCATAATCTTTTACAACCCCAGATTGATAAAAGAGTCTTCAAATAAAAAACTCAACAATCCGCAAAATTAGGTATCAAAATTTTTAATTCAGTTCAATTTCTTAAATCAATGAAGATGTTTGATAAATGCATAGATTGCATTAAAATCAATCGCCTAACCAGGTGAATTGGCGGGATTCCAACACCCTCTAGCAGGGGCCAGTCATACGATTACCCCGTTCATCTGATGCCAGCCGGGAATCAGCCTGCTAAATTGGCATTGCTTGATATGGCTAAATTCTCTATGACTTTGAAGAAACTGTTTTCGCTCGGCTTGTTGGTGTTTATCCCTATTTCGATCGCGGCAGAATATTTGCACTGGGGGACGTTCGCCGTGTTTCTCACCTCAGCGATCGCGATCGTACCGTTGGCAATCTGGCTCAGTACAGCCACAGAAGAAGTAGCGATTGTGGCGGGGCCGTCAATTGGGGCGCTGTTAAATGCTTTGTTTGGCAATGCCACTGAGCTGATTATTGCCCTAGTCGCCCTAAAGTCTGGATTAGTAGATATCGTCAAAGCCAGTATTACCGGCACGATTATCAGCAATTTGCTGTTGGTGATGGGTCTATCAATGCTGTTGGGTGGGTTGCGCTATAAAGAACAAGAATTCAAACCGATTGTGGCGCGGGTCAATGGCTCCTCAATGACGCTGGCTGTAACGGCGCTCGTGTTGCCCGCCACGGTAGTTTATACCTCCAATAGTGATGCCGCGATCGCGATGGGGCCGCTGTCGATAACGGTAGCAGCCGTACTGATCGTGGTTTATGCGTTGACGTTATTGTTTTCGCTCAAAACCCACAGCTACCTCTACGAAGTGGGTTTAGTAGACCAAGAGGAAGAAGCTGCCACCCATCATCACAAGCCCAACTTAACCCTGTGGCTAGGGGTGCTAGTTGCAGCAACGCTGGGTGTGGCCTTTGAGTCAGAAATTTTTGTGGGTGTGGTCGAAGAAGCAACAGCAGGCTTGGGGTTAACGCCGTTGTTTACCGGGGTGATTTTGCTGCCACTGGTAGGTGGGGCGGCAGAATATGTCACCGCTGTTGGTGTCGCGATGAAAAACAATATGGATTTGTCAGTGTCGGTGGCAATGGGGTCAAGCTTATTAGTGGCGCTGCTCGTGGCTCCGCTGTTGGTGCTGGTTGGTCAAGCGATCGGTCAACCCATGGATTTGAGCTTCAATCTGTTTGAAGTCGTTGCCGTCGCGATCGCGGTGGTGATTGCTAATCTGATTAGTCTCGACGGGCGATCGAATTGGCTAGAAGGCGTATTGCTCCTCGCTACCTACATTGTGTTAGGCGCAGCATTCTATTTTCATCCGGCTTGACCCCTCCCCAACCCCTCCCCGACGCGGAGAGGGGCGTTTGACCTCGTGCGTTGTTGGTATATGCTCATGCTCCCCTTCCCTGCGGGGG
>CBIHQL010000261.1:0-6336 GCA_966211855.1 uncultured bacterium | reverse complement strand
CTTCGGGAGATTCGACCGCTACTGTGGCTGGAGCAATCCTGTCAGAGCAAGTTGGATCCGCGAACGAAGAATCCTCGCGCCTTTAGGTCGAGGAGTGTCAACAAGAGAGTTATCTGGTGCGGGCGATTGCGGCTAGAGGCTGTACACTCATTTTTCAGAGCTACGCTAGGACAGGATAAAGGTTTCTGTGAGTTATCTCGAATCAGTCGCACAATTTTATAGTGAAGTCGCAGAAACCCCAGAGGTGGGTTTGTGCTGTGTTCAGAGCAGCCCTTTGCAACTACCCGGTCTCAATATTCCTGTCAAAATGCAGGAAATGAACTATGGCTGTGGCACAACGGTACATCCAACTGAACTGGCAGGTAACCCTACAGTGCTGTATGTCGGAGTTGGGGGCGGGTTAGAGGCGCTGCAATTTGCCTATTTCTCGCGCAAGCCGGGGGCGGTGATCGCAGTAGATCCGGTTGCGAGTATGCGGGAGGCGGCTCAGCAAAATTTGCAAGTGGCGGCCCAAGAGAATGATTGGTTTGACCCTAGTTTCGTCGAAATTCGCGAAGGGGATGCCTTTCAACTACCTGTACCCGATGCCTCAGTGGATGTTGTGGCGCAGAATTGTTTGTTCAATATTTTTGAGCCAGAAGACCTCACCAAAGCCCTGCAAGAAGTTTACAGAGTACTCAGACCGGGTGGACGGTTGTTGATGAGTGATCCGATCGCGACCCGCCCGATGCCAGAGCATTTGCAGCAAGACGAGCGGTTACGGGCGATGTGCTTATCAGGAGCATTGACCTACGAGCGCTATGTGCAGCATTTAGTGCAGGTAGGGTTTGGACAGGTAGAGATTCGCGCCCGTCGTCCTTATCGGTTGCTCGATCGCCAAAGTTATGGCTTGGCTGATCACCTACTGCTCGAAAGCTTAGATTCTGTCTCCTTTAAAGTGCCAATTCCCGAAGATGGCCCTTGCATTTTTACGGGTAAAACCGCAATCTATGCGGGAACAGAACCCTTTTTTGACGACCAAGCCGGTCATATTTTGCAGCGTGGGGTGCCTGCTGCCGTCTGTGACAAAACCGCAGCCAAACTTGCCAATACTGTGACCGATATCTTAGTGACCGAATCCACATGGCACTATGACGGCGGCGGTTGCTGCTAAGACCGCGATTGCAGAAGTTTTCTGGTTGAGCGATCGCGGTTTTGATGGTGTTATTAGGAATATTAGGATGGTTCAATCTCAATCTCGTGACTCAACCCTCACCCCATTTCACCAAAAGCTGGAAGCGCCCTTAAGTAAGCTGCCAATTAGTGTGCTGCAAATTAATCTCGGTCGGCGCTGCAATTTAGCGTGTACACACTGCCATGTAGAAGCTAGCCCCAAGCGCACCGAAGAGTTGTCTCCAGAAGTTTGTGGGCAATTGCTAGAGCTAATCCATCGGTTTCCGCAGATTGAGACGGTGGATCTCACAGGGGGCGCACCGGAGATGAATTACGGTTTTAAGCCATTGGTAGAGGCAGCTAGAGCCACGGGTAAAGCGGTAATTGTTCGCTCGAATCTGACGATCTACTTTGAGCCAGGATTTGAGGATCTGCCAGACTATTTTGCCCGCCATCAAGTGCGCGTGGTGGCTTCGTTGCCTTGCTATCTGGCTGATAATGTCGATCGCCTGCGCGGAAATGGCGTTTTTGATAACTCGATTCGCGCCTTGCAGTGGTTGAATCAATTGGGTTATGGTCGGGATCGCCACTTGATTTTAGATCTGGTCTACAACCCGCAGATCCCCAGCACCGAAAACTTCTCGTTGACTCCTGATCAGCAAAAACTAGAGCGAGATTACAAGGCTTATTTAGATGAGCATTTTGGAATTCAGTTCAATCAACTGTTTACGATTACCAACTTGCCCATTGGTCGCACCAAATTTCATCTAGAACACAAAAAGCTGCACCAGCCATATCTACAGTTTCTCGAAACCCACTTCAACCCAGCGACGATCGCAAATTTGATGTGTCGAAATCAGCTATCGGTCGATTATTTGGGCAACCTCTACGACTGTGATTTTAACCAGATGGAAAATCTGTCGGCTCGCGATCGCACAGGCAAATCTCTTACCGTAGCCGATCTCTTAGCTGCCAACTCTCTCGATTTGATTGCCGAAATTCAGACGGCTGCTTTCTGTTATGGGTGTACGGCGGGTAGTGGGTCGAGTTGTGGGGGCGCTTTAGTGTAGCGAGAGTACTATACTCATAAATACGCTAAAAAATACCCTTAATATTACCTAGGAGAGCCTGGGTTAGCTTATGGTGTTTTGTCTACCTTTGGTGATTGGTCTAGCTGCGATCTACATCTCAGAAAGATCAGATAGTGAGCTGGCATACCTGACGACCGCTGTAGCAGCCGTGAGTTTTCTGGTAAGTTTGGTGCTCTTACCTTGGCAACTCAAAGTCTCACTCCTCGCTTTAGTCTGTGTGTTAGCTCAGAGACAGTTAACGACGCTGAACCGTTTTAGTGGCAATATTGATCAGCCTACTTATGCAGAGTTGAACTCGGAGCGATCGCCTGCTGACCCTCCAACTGTTGTGGAAGCCGAGCGAGAGTTGGTTGGCAAATACAGAGGCGCAACCTGGAAAGCAGATCTAGCGGTTGAGCCAACAGAGATGCAAATCCCTCTCGCAGACCTCAAATATCGAGGTGCAGGTTTCTGGAACTCTGCTCCACGGTCTTGAAGTTGCCTTTGGCATGGTGTGACATATCCTCTCTAACGATGCCTGCTCTGATCAGCATTTTAGGCAGCAACCCCTAGAGCCAGACAATATGCCGCCTCCTGCTCGTTCATCAGCACTTGCAGCAGCTAGAGCCCATTGCGATCGCGAAGCTGAACAATTAGAGCGACGTGGAGACGAACTGCTGTCTCTCACCCTATCGTATCGAGAAGCTACAACTTTATTGCTTGCCCTGCGAGTAGCTCAATTGCGTGATCCAGCCGCAAAGTATTATTTAGTGGAACGCATAAGAAATTTACTTCAAGAACCCTCATCAGAAAAGCGTTTAGCAGGTCTGCCTGCGCGCGCATTTGCCAAAATACGTGTTTTTTTGAATATCTAGTGACAGGATTTCTGGACAAGGTGTATCAACTGTAAGGCGAGGACGGTCTGCTTGATGCCGAAAGTAACTCTCTACATTGCTACCAGTTTAGATGGCTATATTGCGCGGAGTGATGGGGGTATTGATTGGCTATCAATGGTAGAAGCCCCTGGAGAAGATTATGGATATGCTGACTTTTATGCCTCTGTCGATGCGATCGCCTTAGGTAGTAAAACTTATGAACTGGCATTGAGCTTTGAGGAGTGGCCCTATTCTAGTAAGCCAGCGTTTGTGTTTACTCAGCGCTCTCTACCGTGCGATCGCGATGATGTGATATTAGTGACAAACCCCGTAGAAACCGTATTAGCTGATCTAGATACTCAAGGATTTCAACATCTGTGGCTAGTAGGTGGGGGTGCCCTCGTCAATTCGTTTCTACAGCAAGATTTGATTGACGAATATATTATCTCTACGATTCCCGTAATTCTAGGCGGAGGGATCCCCTTGTTTCCACCTCCAAGCCCACAGGTGAAATTGCAGACGGTGAGTGCTAAACAATATCCTAGTGGCTTGCTGCAATCGCACTATAGAAGTGCCACCAGAGATTCAAGCTTTGATTGACTTATTCGGGCTAGCGAGACGGCAACTACTCTGCCTCAACTACGGTTCTCCTCACCTGGCAGGGTAGCATTGAGCGTTACAGTAGTTTTAACAAATCCAACAGAAGTTCCTAGAGGGCGAGATCGGCGATTTCCCTGCTTGCCCGTTGATTGTTGGCTCAACAGCTAGAGGGTCTGTAAATTCTAAACACCTACGCTCGATGCAATTTTGAAACCACCTACCCTACTGCTCGGTTAAGCCGTTCCGTTGATAACCGACTGCGCTCGGTAAAGGAAACTCACTATGTTTGAACTTTTCACAGAGAAGGCCATCAAGGCGGTGATGCTAGCTCAGGAAGAAGCTCGTCGCCTGGGGCATAACTTGGTTGGCACCGAGCAAATTCTCCTTGGCCTGTTAGGAGAGAAAACAGGAATTGCAGCTACAGTTCTGATGAAAATGGGCGCAACCCTCAAAGACGCCCGTATTGAAGTAGAGAAAATTATCGGACGAGGCTCTGGCTTTTCACCTGCAGAACTGCCTTTCACCCCCAAGGTGAAGCGGGTGTTTGAGTATGCCCATGAAGAATCTCGTCAACTCGGACATAACTACATTGGCCCAGAGCACCTATTACTGGGCTTGATTCGCGATGGAGAAGGGGTTGCTTCTAAAGTCTTGGAACGCTTAGGCATTGACCCTATAGAAGCCCAAGCGCAAGTGCTACAAGCGATCGCCAATGCCCCTGTCTCAGTTCGGGCTCAGCGGGCTGAACGGGAGGCGGCACAGCGTTCGGCAAAACTTCGCTTGCTAGAAGAGTTTGGTACCAATCTCACGACCTTAGCGGCTGAGGGCAAACTCGATCCAGTCGTGGGTCGCCAAAAAGAGATCGAACGGGCGATTCAAATCTTGGGTCGGCGCGGCAAAAATAACCCGGTGCTGATCGGTGAACCGGGTGTGGGCAAAACCGCGATCGCTGAAGGTCTAGCTCAGCGCATTGTTGATAAAGCAGTGCCCGATCTACTCGAAGACAAGCAAGTGATCAGCTTGAGTATGGGGTCTTTGATCTCTGGGACTCGCTATCGCGGTGACTTTGAAGAGCGCCTCAAAGGTATTGTCGAAGAAGTGCGCCAAGCTGGAAATATCATTCTCGTGATCGATGAGATTCATACGCTCGTCGGTGCAGGGAGTACAGAAGGCGGCATGGATGCGGCAAACCTGCTGAAACCTGCTCTAGCGCGAGGTGAGTTCCAGTGCATTGGGGCGACGACATTAGATGAGTATCGCAAGCACATTGAGCGAGACGCAGCTCTAGAACGACGCTTCCAGCCGATTCAGGTGGGTGAGCCTTCCGTTGAAGAAACCATCGAGATTCTGTACGGATTGCGCGATCGCTATGCCCAACACCATAAGGTGAGCATTTCAGACAATGCCCTCGAAGCTGCGGCTCGCTTGTCCGATCGCTATATCTCCGATCGCTTCTTGCCCGACAAAGCCATTGACTTGATTGACGAAGCAGGGTCTCGTGTGCGGCTGAGCAATAGCCAAGTGTCTCCGGCTCGTGCCCTCAAGCAAGAACTACGGCAGGTGGCGCAAGATAAAGAAGCGGCAGTCACAGCCCAAGACTTCGATAAGGCGGGTAAGCTGCGCGATCGCGAGTTGGAGCTAGAAAAGCAGATCAAGGCGATCGCAGAAGCGGCTCAGCAAACTCCTGAGATTCCGGCAGACGCTCCGGTTGTCACTGAGGCTGATATTGCCCACATCGTCGCAGCTTGGACGGGAGTACCTGTCAGTAAGCTCACCGAATCTGAGTCAGAGTTGCTGCTTCATCTCGAAGACACGCTGCACCAACGGTTGATTGGTCAGAACGAGGCTGTCGTCGCGGTGTCTCGTGCGATTCGGCGGGCGCGGGTGGGTTTGAAAGATCCGAACCGTCCGATCGCGAGTTTCATCTTCTCGGGCCCCACAGGAGTTGGCAAAACCGAGCTAACCAAAGCTTTGGCTGCTTACTTCTTTGGCTCCGAAGACGCGATGATCCGCCTGGATATGTCGGAATATATGGAGCGCCACACCGTCTCGAAACTGATCGGCTCACCTCCGGGTTATGTCGGCTATGACGAGGGTGGTCAACTCACCGAAGCAGTGCGACGCAAACCCTATACAGTGGTGCTGTTTGACGAAATCGAAAAAGCTCACCCCGATGTGTTTAATCTACTGCTGCAAATCTTGGAAGATGGTCGTTTGACCGATTCTCAAGGGCGCACAGTCGATTTCAAAAACACGCTGCTGATTCTCACCTCCAACATTGGCTCGCGAGTGATTGAGAAAGGCGGCGGCGGGCTTGGCTTTAGCTTCTCAGAAAATCAAGCAGAAGCTCAGTATAGTCGGGTGCGATCGCTGGTCAACGAAGAGTTGAAGCAGTTCTTCCGGCCTGAAATGCTCAACCGTCTTGACGAGATTATTGTCTTCCGGCAATTAACTCGTGAGGAAGTGACTGAGATTGCCGAGATTATGGTGCGCGACATTGCCGATCGCCTAGAGGCTGAACAAGAGATCCGCTTGCAAGTCAGCGATCGCTTTAAGGCTCGTCTAGTTGATGAAGGCTATAGCCCAGCCCACGGAGCGCGATCCTTACGCCGCACGATCACTCGCCTTCTAGAAGATGC
>CBIHQL010000260.1:0-6378 GCA_966211855.1 uncultured bacterium | reverse complement strand
GACAATAAGATCAAGTCAATGCGCTCAGGGATGGGGCGATCGTGGTAACGGGTACCCTTAAACAACCAGTTGATATTGCCAAACGTCAGCGAACCCACTAACCAAGGATCCACCAAAATTCGCTTGTTACCCAGTTCAAGCAGCCAAGAGTTGTTATCCAGCCAAGTGAGATACATAGGGGTCGTCATCACGCTCTGTGCTTTTTATTGTAAATAATTGTCACGGCTCAATAAAAATGCTGGAGGCGCGATCGCTGCTCAGGTAAGGGCTGAACAATGAAACATTGTGGCCTATAACCATCTCAAACTTGGCTTCCAGAACGAAAGAAACTAAAAAATTGAGATTTGACTTGACAACTGGATTTGTACTGAAAAAATAAAAGATATTGATGAAGAAAGCCTAAAAATTAGAATTATTACGGAACCTAGATGAGAGGCTGAGTTGCTAGATCGATAGAATAAAAAGTCTTCATTTTATTGGGTGAGCAACTTACGCATTAATGTTCTGATAAACGCCACCCGGTTGATGTTGTAGGTTGATCAGTCGAGCGATCGCTCAGACTGTCACCATTGCCCTCAGTTCTGTGTTTCAGGGTTTTATAGATCCCTCAGCTTACGATGACCCCAAAGCCAAGTAGGGAATTTGAAATACGATCTGCCAAGCCCGATCGTATCTTAGATCAGCTACCTCCCCCCGCCAAAAAATGGGCAGAGAGTTTACCGTGGGAGCAGCGACGGTATGTGCTGTCGTTGTGTCACCTCATTTGTGCAACCTCTCCCGAAAAGCAGGCAGAATTTCTCGATGACTACACTGCCGATGGGTTAGTGTCTAGGGTGTTGCAAGACCAGGATACTAAAGACCGAGTTAAAGGCTATCTGCACGAGTTTCACATTACTACTGAATTGAATGAAGCGGTATTGAGAAGTTATATCCGGCAGTTTTATATTCATTCTTCTCAAAATGTTGATTGTCAACCTGATTTATATCTAGAGTCGGCTTTAAAACTGGTTGTAAATCTCGAAGAGCAGAATAATGTTTTTAATTACATTTTGGGTTTTGAACTGCTCAGAATGATGTTTCAAATGAGTTGGCGAGAACACGAAAAGTTGTATCGTCTACAAACCAATCAAGAAGCTTTCGTCAAAACCTATATCAAGCCTATTCAAACAGCTCATCAAGTAAACGGGATTATTGTACCGAGAGATACAAATGTCTTTTTTGCCAAACGAGACTACTTTATTCAGAAGCCTCAAATCTCTGAGAAGAAGCTAATTCAACTGGTGATGGCAACCTTCAATGCTCAGACGGTTACCAACTTTGGCTTCTCGATTATTCGTCACCTGCGATCGTTTTCGTTTGACTACGACTATATCTTTGGCCCCGAACCAGAAGCCCTTTTTGGTTAGCGCTGATTCACTGGTATAATCCCAATCTCTACTGGATTTAGCGTTGAAGCACGCTCTCCAGCTTTTTGGCTGCTAAACGCGATCGCTGCTGACTCAATTCTCTCCCAATCATGACCGCCCTGTTTCGTCGTATTCAACCCGCTCGATTTCCGATTACCGTCAAGCAAATTGCCCAGTTTTTAGGCATTCAGCGATCGCAGATTGTGCGGGTAGAATGTTGGGCCTATGTGTTGTTTGTGCATCGGCAAGGTCGGGGTGGGCAGTTCATCAGCTATCGTCGCCTCACTGCTTGGATTGACGCGATCGCCCAACTCATTCAGTCGTGTACCACCATTGCCCAACTCGATGACATTGGGGTGTTGTTATATCGCGAACTAAAACGCTTTAACTACGACGAGCTACAGCGTCAATATTTGCGCCAAACTTGGTCTCAGCATCGCGATCGCTTACTAAATGCCATACAACCTAGCCGTCAGACCGTTTTACGCTAACTTTACTGTGGCTAACTGCCTGGGTGGATTTAACTACAAGCTGTGGAGTGCCTGAGGCTCAGTGGGCATACTGAGTCTGAACAGTCAGGTATTCCATCTCAGCTTGTAATAGAAGCAGTCACAATGATCCACCCAGACGACCTACCGCAACCTTTAAGCCCAACCGATTGGGCGATCGCGCAGGAACTGAGAGCCGTGATTCAACTTCAGAAAAGCTTTTATCATTCTTGTGATGGAGCGATGAGAGCCTTGCTGAGTCGTTCGGAGTGGGGCATCATTCGAGAAAGCAATGGCTTGATGGTGCTGTTGGTCATCTGCCCAAGCATTACTGTGACCGATCGCTTGCTCAAACGCTGTACGGGTTTAGCCAATAAGCTACTTAAAGTAGCGGGCACATCGGCGCATTTGCACATTCAAGGCCCCGACTGCTGGTTTCGTTGCCCTGCTGAGGTGTTACAGCAGCCACGATTTATTGACTGAGCGAGAAAGTCAGACGGCGATCGCGACCATCGTCTTTGAAGCGCTGTTCTCCAACTCCGACTACCTCAACAATGACTTCGCGAGTGGGGGGTGTCCATTGGCCTTGGCGAGGACTAATTTCTACGATGATTTGCTCGGCTTGTGACTCGACCCGGTAGGTAGTCGTTGCCCAATTGCCCTGGCGATATTCAAAGCTATGACCGTCATCTTCGTAGTGAGTCCAAGCATTTGCACCAGGCCAGATCTTGACGTGCAGTTCATCTACAGGTCGCTCATCCACAAATTGCCGCACAGGGGCTAAGGGGATAATCCCGCCCGCTTGCACATAGAGGGGCATTCGTTCTAGAGGGGCGTGCGCCAAGATGTGAGTCGGCCCTTCGTAGCGATCGCCTGTCCACCAGTCGTACCAAGTGCCAGCGGGTAAATAAACAGCTCGATGCTCGACTCCAGGCCGATACACGGGGGCTGCCATCAATGAGGGGCCGAGCAACACCTGGTCATACAGCGCATAAGTTTTCGGGTCGTTGGGGAAGTGGTAGAGGAGCGGTCGCAAAATCGGGGCACCCGTTGACGCGGCTTCCCAAAACAAGCTGTAGAGATAAGGTAGCAGGCGATAGCGCAACTCTACATATTCACGACATATTGCTTCAACGCGATCGCCAAATACCCAAGGCTCGTGGCGGGCAGTGCCCATTGACGAGTGACCCCGCATCAACGGGTAGAGCAAGCCAACTTGCATCCAGCGGGCAAACAGCTCTCCGGTGGCGTTTCCAGCAAAGCCACCAATATCACATCCCACAAAGGCCACACCCGACAGCCCCATATTGCAGAGCATCGGCAGTGACATTTCCAAATGCTCCCATAGCGATTGGTTGTCACCCATCCATACCGACGACCAGCGCTGCACCCCGGCATAGCCCGATCGCGTCAAGATAAACGATCGCTCATGGGGTCGGTGGCGTTCCATTGCTTCAGCGGCAGACCGCGCCATGTTCAGCCCGTAGAGATTGTGAGTTTCAGCATGATTCGCTTGTTCATCGGGTGGGCCTTGCGGGGCATCTAAAGGAAAAGAAATTTTGTTGCCTTCATCTCCAAAGGGGCGATCGTCGAGGGCAGGTTCGTTCATATCGTTCCAAATACCTGCGACTCCTAGCTCAGTTAAAGTCTTGTGCCAATCGCCCCACCAATGGCGCACTTCGGGCTTGAGAAAATCTGGAAAAACGGCTTTACTAGGCCAAACATAACCATGAAACAATTGCCCATTGGCTTTACGGACAAAATAATCTTGCTCTAGACCCTGATCGAAAACGGCATAATCAGCTTCCGGCTCGTATTTCACACCCGGATCAATGATCGTCACCGTCTTAAAGCCATCTGCGCGGAGTTGATTGATTAGCTTGTCTGGGTGAGAAAAGCGCTTGGGGCTCCAAGTAAACACCCGATAGCCATTCATGTAGTCGATGTCGAGATGGATGACATCACAGGGGATACGCCGATCGCGGAACTCATGGGCCACCTGACGCACGACCTCTTCAGATTCGTAGCTCCAGCGGCATTGATGGTAACCGATCGACCACTGCGGCGGAAGTGGCATACGTCCGGTGAGTTCGGTGTAAGTAAATAAGATCTCGGCAGGCGTTGGCCCGTAAATGATGTAATAGTCGAGTTCTGGGCCTTGGGTCTCCATGCGCCACACACCCGCCTGATCGGCTCCGATGTCAAACTGGCTCCAATGCGTGGTGTTAAAAAAAATGCCATACCCAACTTCAGGCCGCAGCGCCATCATCATCGGGATTGCTTGATACATCTCGTCGGTCAGCGAACCAAAATCTAGCGCGTCGGTTGTCCAATTGGTCTTGCGTTCAGCCAGTTTGTCGAGGAATCCCGTCCGCTCCCCAAAACCATAAAAGTGTTCGTCTGCTTCAATCCGTTTCCACCCTGCGACGGCTCCAGTTCGCCAGGTGATACTTGGTGCAATATCTTGGGCAAACGGGCGATCGCTCTGGTCAAAGCAGGTAATTTGAGCGGTTTGGCGCTGAATGCTGAGACGAATTTTCTCAGTTTTAATCTCAAGCGCGTCGGCAGCTTCTTGATAATCGAAATTAGCGATCGCCCACTCCGCATCATCTTTAGCCACAGCCCAAGAGCGTCGGGGTTGAAACTGGCCTGTAGGGGTCAGTCTGACTCGAATTAGGTTGGGTGCCAAGACCGCGATCGCCAGCTTTGGCCCACCACAATCACAAGTAACTGTGCGATCGCTGCGCTCTATAGATTCGATCGCACCAATATGAGACCAGGCAGGATCCGTGATGGGCAGTTGTCCAAAAACTTGTGGCATGGTGCATCAACCTGATTGAGTTTTACGTGCTTTACCCTTGCAAGAGCGATTGCCCACCGTCGATCCAAACTTCGGTACCCGTGATGTGGCTGGCGGCATCAGAGGCGAGGAAGAGAACCAACTGAGCAACTTGTTCCGAAGTGCCAGGATTACCATCCGTCAGAGGAATTTCGCCTTCTGGGAACTCGACAGGCTCTTGAATCGCTTCTAAGTCCCGGCGTTCCGTGTTTTCGTCAATCTTAGTTGTGATAGCACCCGGACAGATGACATTCACTCGAATTTGATGTTCAGCCAGTTCCAAGGCCACCATTTTAGTGAAGGCAACTTGAGCTGCTTTCGAGCAGGCATAAGCGGTGGCCCCCGTGTTGCTAAACATCCGAGTGCCATTGACTGAGGAGGTAATAATCACAGAACCACCTTGCTTTTTAAGCAGTGGCACTGCGTACTTAATCGTTAAAAATGTGCCCTTGAGATTAATGTTCAGGGTTTTATCCCACTCTTCTGGAGAGAGTTCCTCTAACGGTGCCCAAACCCCATTAACACCTGCATTGGCAAATACAATGTCGAGGCGACCCCACTGGCTCTCAATTTGGCGGATCGCTTGCTGCATCTGTTCTGGCTGAGAAATATCTGCGATCGCTGGAACCGCCTCACCACCAGTGCTCTTAATCTGTTGCAAAGTCTCTTGAAGCCCCTCAGCATTGCGTCCTAAAGCAGCAACTTTGGCTCCTTCTTTTGCCAAGAGCTTAGCGGCAGCCTGACCAATACCCGACCCCGCTCCTGTCACCAGTGCGACTCTTCCTGCTAGTTGCATATTCTCAGGTTCTCTCGCCCAGCTTCAGTTCCTTTTCCTATCTTTTCTAAAAGCAAGTAACCTTTTCCTCTGCCGGAAGTCAGGTTTGGTGACCTATACCCTCAGTAGGTTTAAGCACTCAAAAGGCTTTGCTAACTTGCAGAGGACGCTTTATTAGATCCCTATGACATTCATCACAAGAGACGAAACGATTAGAAAGCACGTAGAAGCCTTTCAGCGCTTAGATGTTGATCAGCAGTTGGCATTGTTCTACTTCATCTACAAAGAAATGGGCGGTGCCATCACCCCAGCAGCTCCCGGAGCTAGCACCGTTTCTCCAGAGATTGCTGAATCTTTATTTAACCAAGTGAAGGGCATGTCTCATGACGAGCAGTTGCAACTTCAGCGGGATCTGATTACCCACAAAAACAGCCTGATTGCCCGTGAATATGGCTCGATTGGCGACACCACCAAGCTACTGTTTTGGTACCGCTTGGCGCAAGGAATGGACGAAGGCACCATCAGCCCCATGCCCGCCAACTACCAACTCGCTGGTGAAGCCCAAGATCTGCTCAATCAAATCAAAGGTTTAGAATTCCAACAACAAATCACACTCTTCCGAGATATCGTCTCCCCGATGGGTGTTGACCCCGACAACGCAGAGCGTGACGAAAGCGGTTTGTAAGTAAATTTGCCGCTGTAAGACAGTTTTTCTGAGTTTCTTCCAGAAAACATAGCTGACTGCACCCAACACTCAGTTTTTGACTGACTGGGTGCAGTTTTTCTGTGCGATCGCCTGAGGAGCTGAGGCAAATTCTTTAATTTTTAACTGCGCTTGTGTCATCAAACCTAGACCAGTGTGGGCATTGG
>CBIHQL010000259.1:0-6386 GCA_966211855.1 uncultured bacterium | reverse complement strand
GCTTCACTCATAGCTGCTTGCCGCGATCGCACTTCTAAATAAACAAGCAAGGCGTTAACATCGGCTGGATTCACACCACCAATTCGCGCCGCTTGCCCTACAGTCAGGGGCTGTACTTTCGCAAGTTTTTCACGGGCTTCTTTTGAAAGGGTTTCGATCGCGCCATAGTCTAGATCGGCGGGCAGTTTGCGGTGTTCTTGGCGGGCGATTTGCTCGATTTGGTGTTGCTGACGGTGCAAATAACCTGCGTATTTAATGTCAATTTCCGCACCTTCTTTTTCAGCTCGATTCAAAGCAGGATTGCCTAAACCGTGGCGATCGAGATTGATGTAGTGAAAACCAGGTCGCCGCAACAAATCAGCCAACGTTGCCGAGCCTTTAATGGCCTGCTGTGTTTCTGCCGCGATCGCTTTCCCCACGGGGTCGTGTTCTTTGACGCGGGTTTCGTGGAGCCGTTCTTTTTCGGCAGTGATGTTGGCTTGCTTGGTGGTAAACAATTCCCAACGGCGATCGTCGATCAGGCCAATCTCACGACCCAAGGGGGTTAAGCGCTGATCAGCATTGTCAGAGCGCAACAGCAACCGATACTCTGAACGGCTGGTGAGCATCCGGTAAGGTTCGCGCAGATCTTTGGTACAGAGATCATCAATTAAAGTGCCAACGTAACTTTGCTCACGCGGGAAGATGATCATTTCTTGGTTACGCGCATACCGAGCCGCATTCAACCCTGCGACAAAGCCTTGGGCCGCTGCTTCTTCATAACCTGTCGTGCCATTGATTTGCCCCGCACAAAACAGACCCGCCACTTTTTTGGTCATCAAAGTCGGGTAACACTGAGTTGCAGGCAGGTAGTCATACTCCACCGCGTAGGCAGGCCGCAGCATCGCACAGTTTTCTAGACCAGGGAGCGATCGCAACATTTGTAGTTGTAAGCCTTCCGGCAATCCGGTCGAGAAGCCTTGAATGTAGAGTTCAGGAATCTCACGGCCTTCTGGCTCAATAAAGATTTGATGGCTCTCTTTATCGGCAAACCGAACAATTTTGTCTTCAATGCTAGGGCAATAACGTGGCCCTTTAGCATCCACCCAGCCGCCATACACAGGCGATAAATGCAGGTTTTCGCGAATCAGGCGATGGGTTTCGGCTGTGGTGCGAGTCAGGTAGCAGTTCATTTGCTCGCGCTCAACCCACGCTTCGGGGTCAAAGCTGAACCACCGCATATCCTCATCGGGGGGTTGCGGTTCCATTTTGCTGTAATCGACCGATCGCTTATCCACACGGGCAGGAGTTCCGGTTTTCAGCCGCCCAGTTTCAAAGCCCAACTCGTTTAGGGTTTCAGTCAGACCGACAGCAGCAAATTCTCCGGCGCGTCCAGCATCCATTGATTTGTTGCCGACCCAGATTTTGCCACCCAAGAAAGTGCCTGTTGTCAGCACCACGGTTTTGCACTCGAAGGCCACCCCAAAGTAGGTTTGCACGCCAACAATTTCGTCGTTGGCTCCCAAGACTAAATCGGTCGCCATGCCTTCACGGATGGTCAGATTCTCCTGATTTTCCACAATCCCTTTCATGATCGCGGCATATTCGCGCTTGTCGGTTTGTGCCCGCAATGCCCACACCGCAGGCCCCCGCGAGTTGTTGAGAATCCGCTTCTGTAAATAGGTGCGATCGGCTATTTTGCCAATTTCACCACCCAGCGCATCCACTTCATGCACGAGTTGCGATTTAGCGGGGCCACCCACTGCCGGGTTGCAAGGCTGCCAAGCGATTTTGTCGAGGTTGAGGGTTAGCAATAAGGTACGACAACCTAACCGAGCCGAGGCTAGTGCCGCTTCACACCCCGCATGACCGGCCCCCACCACTACAACATCAAAGGCATCAATAAACTCTACAGAAGCTGGCGATCGCATACCTAAAACTTCAATCCACACAGTAAGAACCCATGCTTCATCTTAGCGATTCCACGTAAATTTCTTAGCCTTTAGGCCGTAAATTCAGCAACTCTACGCCATGCCTGAAAAAGAGAGGGCGGGATGATGTATCTAAATATCCTCTAAGCAAGCCCAAATCAAAAATATGCCTCAACTCTCTGATAAAAATGCAACTTGGCTTCAGACAACAGAAACAGTTCTCCTCGCTGGTTCTATTGGTAGTTCTGTCGCTTCGGTAGTTTTGCAGCAAGTCACCTTTGCCGCGATCACTTCTGTACAGTTGTCGCTCGTGCTCGGCTTGAACTCATGGAATCGCAAACGCTGGGATGATTTAAACCAACAAAATCAAAGTGCGATCGCCCAAATTCAGCAACAACTTCTCAAAGACCAAAGCTCAGTTCACCAAATCGAGGCAACCATTCGGCAGCTACCAACCCATCAAGACATTACAACGCTTCAACAACTAAGCGAGAGCGCGATCGCTCAAATTCAGCAACAGCTTTTAAAGGCTAATACTCGACAGCTACCAACCTATCAGGACATTGCAACACTTCAACAGCAACTAGAACAACTCAAAACCGACCACCAGAAACGACTTAATCAGCTAAGTGAGGCGCGTAGTGATCGAGAAATCCAATTTGAGCAGGCCGCTATAGAAAAAGTAGAGATTAGTGTCAACAAAAAACTAAGTCAGCTAACTCAAGAGATTCAAGAACAGAAAGTATTGGCAAGGCATACCAGCCAGGAGCTGAGCGTCTTACAACAAGCAGCCACGCTCAATACATCTGAAGACATCGAGCTTATACAAAATAGAATTCATGACCTCAGAGCGTATATTCAAACCAATCTCGAAAAATTAGAAGTTAGAGTTCAGGAATCTTCACAGAATTGGGTAAAAAGCCAGATTTCTTCCCAGATTGAACCATTTCTGAGCCAACTCAAAAACTTGCCTTCAGAGTATGCAAGTTTCGAGAAGCGCCTTCTAGAAAATCAACAAACTTATAACAATCAACTACAACAAATAAGCAATCAATTTGTCAAATTATCTTCCTTGCAAGACTTTAATCCAGACGACATCCGGCATGATATTCAAATCTTATTGGAGGAGCTTGGAAAACTAGAGGACAAAATCAACAGCGGGTTTTCAGAATCGGCTTCACAAAAAGTATCAGTAGCATTAGAAGAGTATATAACTCAAAGCCATACAAGCCTCAAAAGTGATCTTCAAAAAACAGATATCGAGATTGATAGAATATTCAAACTAATTGAAGATCTCGACCACAAATTTCAAGAAATACAGAAAGGAATACTGGAAAGGAGCAACAAACCTACTACACCATGTGAGCACTGCGGCAGAATATGCAATCCTATTTTTGTTGGTGGCCTCTATGACAACTATAATTTTTGCTCAAAAGAGTGTAGAAAAACGTGGACAACTAATCGAGAACGAAATAGCCAGTCTAAATAACATATAGAGTGAAACCTTGATTCTTCTTTAGTACCTCTAACATACCTGACTTGCCTTACAGATAATTTAATCACTTCAGTAAGGATAGAAGTTATTGACTTTTTAAATGTTTCCTAAGGCACCTGAAATTGAAGAATCTCTTAAATCCTCCTGTAGATGGCTTCGTTGAGGTGGAAATCGTCATAATTTCAGAAAAAATAGTGACGACGCAAAAATCCTGTGAAATATTTTTTTCTTGCAGAAGGTTGGACTGTAGGCCGAGTTTGGGAAACGGGTGGCCTGTGGAACGAAATGGCTTGGCGACGGAAAGCTGAAATTCAGAAAATGAATATTTGCATTACTGGGCCTGACGAAACATTGTGGTTACATCAGGTCGAAGAAGCTGTCGTCATGGTGGAAGTGACCCCGATTGATCATGAGCAGGTTAATAATAGTGCTCGTAGCATTGGTCAAGTCGTACTGCGGCGCTTAATCACAGCAGAACAGATATTGGAATGGTTATCTACTAGCAAAGTTTGTTTAGAGCGGGACTCGATAGTCACTCGTTTGGGTGGCGAGAATATTTGATACATCCCTGACACTGAGAAGACTAGCCAACACCTGTCAGGGATGTATTAATTTTTGGTAGCGCTGATCGTGGAACAAGACTTGACTGCAACTGCTTTTCACCGCCTCGCGATCGCTACCAGCTTGGTCAGCCTGAGCCTTGACGCGCTGATGGTATCAACGGATATCGACCCCAACACCGTTCAAGTGACCCAAAACCTAGCTGTAGCGCTCTACGAACTAGAGCAATTGGCTCAAGATCTTGATAGTCTTTTGCAACCTCAGTAGTACAAGGTTTATCCCACTTCGAGAAGTTTTAGGGAGTAGGAGCAGCGGTTGTGGTCAAGTTACTAATCGATCGCTGTAACGTTGCTAAGGCCCGGTTGTAGTCCAAAATTGCGCTCAAGCGGTTGGCTTCAGCACGGGTCAACTCAGTCTCAGCATTAATGACATCAGTTTGAGTACCGACCCCAGCCTGGAACCGGAGACGCGCTAAACGCAAACTCTCGCGGGCTTGCTCTAGGGCGACCGACGCAGTCTGGATGTTGTCAAAGTTAGCTTGCAAGCTAGAGTACGATTGCTCGACTTCAAAACGGACTTGATTACGCTCGGATGCAAACTGGTTTTCAGCAATCTCTTGATCAATTTCTTCTTGTCTCGCTCTCGCTCTAGCCTCTCCACCATCAAAGAAAGTCCAGTTGAGTCTCGCCCCGGCTGAATAGCTACGAGCTACAGTCAAGCCATCATTAAACTCATCTTGCAAGTTAAAGTTGGCAAAAGCGCTGACTTGGGGTCGATTGGCAGCTAAAGCAATGCGACGCTGTTGTTCGTTAATTTCGCGCTGTACGAGTTGCTGTTCTAGTTCAGCCCGGTTTTTCACCGCTTGGACAATGCTCTCTTCGAGGGGTAAATTCCACAGGCCAGCGATTTGAACGGGGTCTGCGGCTGCAAGATCGATAGTAGAGGCAATATTTAAGCGTTGAGACAACTGCCGTCGAGATACACGCTGATCGCTGACCGCTTGAGTCAAATCTTGCTGAGCATTTGCCAATTGCACTTGCGATCGCAACACATCAAAGCGGGTACCCACACCAGCCCGTTCTAAAGCCTGAGCATCACGCAAACTGGCCTCAGCATTATTGACGGCGGCTTGAGAAATTCGCACCCGCTCATCTGCCTGCTGCAAGTCGTAATAATCATTGGTGACATCGAGACGCAGTTGTTCTTGACGAGCTTCTAAATCGAGTTCATCTAGGCGTACTTGCCGCTCAGCCGCTTTGATCGAGGCAGCTCGACGACCAGACGTAAAAATGTCGTAGGTCACACCAACTGTGCCACCCAATGAAGTTGTAGGTGAGCTGTCAATCTCGCGTCTCTGATCTGGTGGAAGATTTTCTTGACCTTCGCGCAGCAAGCCTGCCTGATTAGAGTCTTGACGCGTTAGGTTTGCCGACCCTGCCACGTTTGGGTAATTCGCTGCTTGAGCGGCTCGCAGTCCAGCTTGGCTACGCTCAACGGCTAGACGGGCATTTTGTAGCTCGGGGTTATTGCGCTCTGCTAGTTCGATCGCTTGCTGTAGCGTGATCGGCTGAGTTCCCTGAATGCGCACATCAATGGGTTGGGTGGGAAACTCTAGCGGGTTTGACGATGGGTTGACATAGTTGGGTGCAGGCTGGCTCGCAGGTAACGGGTTAACTCTCGTAGCCGGGTTGCTTACAGGAGGTTCTGCACTCGCTTCAGGAATTGGGGCGGGTGTTGCCGCAGGATTATTGGGTGGGGTAGCAGGGCGATCGGGTTGAAGTTCGGGTAGCTGCGATCGCGGGCTTTGAGCAGGTTTTGCTGGGGCCGTCTTTTTAGGCTTCGCAGTGTTAGTTGCCGCTTGCTTGGCTTCGGTTTTCTGAGGGTTCGCTTGATCGGTCTCGGTCGTGGCAGCAGTCGATTGCTGAGTGTCCGATTCTAATTTTGCTTCCGATTTTGGTGACGATGCTTGAGAATTCTTAGGTGTGGGAGTTTTCAGGAACGAATCAGCCGGGGCAGAGGCAGCAGTCAGGCTTGATTGAGCAACGCTGGACTCAGGATTACCAAACGAACCCCCGAAAGCGATCGCTGCACTTACACCTACAGCCATCAAATGACGAACAGTTTGCATAGGTCTTTATAGGTCTGTAGTCCAGAGAAACTTCTAGCAGTCAGGCAACCAACCTTAAGCAGAATACTGGTTGGCAGAGGCACTTGGCAAATTATTTAGCCATCACAAGTTGTTTTGCTAAGCATATAAACTAAAAGCACCCTAAATATATCAGCAAAGCGACAAGGCTGAGATCGAGAGCGATCGCCAGCGTTTGCCAGAAAGAGTTAGAAGCCGAAGAGATTCTTCGTTTGGCTCCTGCCTTTCGTTTTGCCGAAGTTATTTCGCTCGCAATTCTAATCCACTATGACAA
>CBIHQL010000258.1:0-6430 GCA_966211855.1 uncultured bacterium | reverse complement strand
GAGCGGCTTGAGGTGAAAGCGATCGCCAACCACTACCAGCTCATCAAAGCTAGTCGGCACGCGATAGTAGCGGAACACACCATTGGCAATAAAGATTGCTAAACCATCACTTTGGTGCTGCCAGAAGTCTTCATGATCGAGATCTAGAGCGGGTTGCAACAACTCCAATGCCTCAGTATTACGAATTCCCTGAGCGACCAGTTTTTCTTCTGCTTGCCGAATTAAATTTTTGAAGCGAATCGGGTTTTGCTGCGTTTCCGATCCTAACCGTATGGTGGGCATGTAAATTGATACACAGAACCCTTGGGCTTGACCTAGTAAGGTTTTTAGGTCTTCGGTAGATAATATGCTCATAGTTAAGTTCTGTCCTTTAATTCACTTCTATTAGGGTGCTTAACCTTAGCTCAGCGATCGCGCCTAACTCGTCTCTCTACTGGTTGATGTCCACTTCTCCGCAGATTCTATGCAAGACCTAGCAATTTCTGAGTTTGATGTGATTGTGGTTGGTAGCGGCATTGGTGGCCTCACCGCAGGGGCGCTTTTAGCTCGTTACGGCAAGCGGGTGCTGGTTTGTGAGAGCCATAATCTGCCTGGTGGTGCAGCGCATAGCTTTACCTATCAAGGCTTTCATTTCGATGCAGGGCCGTCGTTTTATGCTGGGTTAAGCGACCCCAACAGTCTGAACCCGCTGCGGCAGGTTTTGGATGTGCTCGGTGAAAAAGTAGATGCGATCGCCTACGATCCGCTCGGTCACTATCACTTTCCAGAAGGGACATTTCCGGTCTATTGCCAACCCGAACAATATCGCCAAGCGATCGCCCAAATCACGCCTCAAGGAGCCCAAGAACTTGCGCAATTTGAACGCCGGTTGCTAGCCCTTTATGAAGCCTTACGAGGCATTCCAGCGATCGCGCTACGGGCTGATTGGCAAATTGTGCCTATATTGATCACCCGTTACTTTCCAGCGTTGGTAAAACTATTGCCGCAGTTAGGTACGATTCAAAGTTCGGTGGGCAACATCATGGATCAAACAGTAAGTGATCTGTGGGTGCGCCGGTTGATTGATTTAGAGTGTTTTTTATTGTCGGGGTTGAAAGCAGAAGGCACAATTGCTCCAGAAGTGGCCTTTATGTTAGGTGAGCGATCGCGATCCGTTATTGATTACCCCATCGGAGGTAGTGGGGCAATTGTCCAGGCGTTAGTAAGGGGTTTGGAGCGTTGGGGCGGAGAATTAAAACTCAACACACATATTGAACAAGTTCTTGTAGAAAAAAATAGAGTAGCCGGGGTGCGATCGCGAAAAGGAGATCTCTTTCATGCCCCTATCGTGATTTCTAATGCAACGATTTGGGATACCTATACTAAGCTACTGAAGCCCGAAGATTTGCCTGTGCAGTATAGAGAAGAGGCGATCGCCACCCCTGCTGTTGAGAGCTTTATGCATTTGCATTTGGGCATTCGTGCTGATGGCTTAGAACATCTCACTGGGCATCATGTCGTTGTTCATAGTTCCGAGCAAGAGATCACCGTTCCGGGTAACACCTGCATGATCTCTATTCCGTCTGTCTGGGATCAGAGTTTAGCTCCAGCGGGATACTATGCAGTTCATGCCTACACGCTAGAACCCTATGCAGGCTGGCAGCGGGATAAAGATTATGAACAGCGTAAAAAAGAGAATGCTCAACCGCTCTTTCGTGCTTTAGAAAAGATTATCCCTGATCTCCGCGATCGCATTGTTTTAGAACTGATTGGTACTCCCCTGACTCACGCTCACTATCTCCGCCGTCATCAGGGCACTTATGGGCCAGCGATCGCCGCAGGTCACGGTATGTTTCCCGGCCCTCAAACCCCAATCGCAGGCTTATATCGGGTAGGAGACAGCACCAGCCCCGGTATTGGTGTCCCCGCTGTCGCTGCTTCTGGAATTCTATGCGCTAACACTCTCGTCACCACCCAACAAATGATGAGTCTTTTGAGTACCTAAGGTAGCGATCGCAAGCAAGATGACTAGGTTCAGCTAGCGGATAATAATAAATAATTAGTTTACAAGCCCTTATGGTTTAAAGTCCCAGCCAGCATCATTCGTTTGTACAACTAGGACAATGCTCATGACAGCTAGAGATTTGATTCTTCAAGAACTAGAGCAAGTGCCAGAATCTCTATTAGAAGAGGTTCTTGATTTCCTACGATTTCTTAAAATGAAGCAAGAGCGAGAACAGCTAGAAAATGAAATGGATCTAACAGATGCTCAGGCGGCTTTAACGGAGGCTAGAGAGCAAGGTACGATTTCTCTTGATGAGCTTAAAAGAGAGCTTGGCTTACAAGGCAATGATCTATCGAGTTGAGATTGCTCCGGCTGCAAAGCGCCAAATCAAAAAACTCCCGACGGCTGTTCAGCAGCAAATTATTCGGCGACTTGAGGACTTAGCAGTAGAGCCACGTCCAACTGGCATTGTGAAGCTAAAAGGCTCTGAAAGTCTATACCGGGTTCGATTAGGAGATTACCGAGTTGTTTACGAAATTCAGGATGCACAGCTACTTATTCTTGTTGTGAAGGTAGGGCATCGTAGCGATGTATACCAGTAAGAAGAAGCGATCGCCCAGTCAATCCAATCCTACTATTGTGGTTTTTGCGGCTTTAGTAATGACGTTGGGAACAAATGCTGGGTTTAATGAAACTGCGATCGCTCAAGAGTATGAAGGCTGCTGGATGGTCAATTCGACAGGCGCAATCATTGACTTGAATGGATCGGTTTGTCCGCGATCGCCTAGTCTCTCTAGCTTTACACCTCTGGTTTTCTCTAACTTGAGGGTGGAGCCTACCGCCAACGGTGGAGTTGCTGTGTCGGGCAGCGTCACAAACCGCAACAGCCAACCTATCCCTCTAGTATTGGTGGAATACAAACTGGTGGACCAGCAAAGCCAAGAAGTGCTCTACAAAGGCGTTGTACCAATAGCAACTTCTGGAAAGCTTCAGGCCGGAGAATCGCTTAACTTTAGCCGTATTTTGAATGCCAATCGCTTGCCCCAAACCCCTTTTGATCGGATGGAGGTCAAGGTCGAGCGCTATCTTTAAGCAGCTTGAGGGAGTTTAGAGCGATCGCATACTTTGTCTCAGAGTTGTAAAAAGTTAGAGATCTCCTTCTGAATCTCGTTGAAGGCTTGATTTACTTCTAGAGGCGGTGTACCTATAGTCTCTGTCACAGTCTTTTTACCCCAAATCGCGGTGGCAATCTGCACTTCTCGCCCAGATTTAAGCTTGAGAGCCAGATGGTTTTGGTCTGCCTGCACTGCTGCGATCGCCGAGACAGGGAACTCAGTGACTGCAACTGGAGGTTTGCCAGAACGTTGTTTCCGCGTTACCGTTGCCCAATCCTGCTCCTTGTGCAATCTGACAATATATATTTCTTCGCTTGCCAGTGACTTACGCACGCTTTGCAAGATGATGGCGATCGCTATACACCCCAACATCAAGAAAAATGGTCGATTGATAATAGGTAGAAGTCCTGACTGAATCTGAAATGAGAATTGACTGGGGTTTTGGATGAATCGATTGGCTCTATCTTTTGCATATCTATAATAGTTATCAGGAAAAGAGATATCCCCTACATCCGTGGTGAGGATAACAGTAAAACCATTACAGCTAGATTGTCGATTGCGGCTAAACCCACAGACTGCTTGAGAGCGGGCGGCTTTTAGTTGAATGTCTCGTTCCAAGCTCAAGCCAGTAAATGAGCGATAAGTTAACAGACAACTGGGGATTGGCGTACCACCTGGGCAAAGAATTTCTGGCTTAAAACTAAACCCAACGATCACCCCTAAACAGAGGAGCAACCAACCACCTGCGGCTAACCAGCGGCCCGATTGCCGATGATAGAGCACGAGTTCTTGATAAGTCTGTCTCAAAATCCTCACTGCAAAAACTCCGTGATCACTTGGCAACCTTTTTCGAGCGATCGCCTTGTCTGAATGGGTATCCAGAGAGATTCGGCTACGCGCACCTGCCTGCCCGACTTGAGTCTTACGATTAGGCAAGTTGTGAGCAATTGACGTAGATAAACCATCTCAATGTCTCTGAGAGGAAATTCAGTAGTCACTAATTCTTGACCGTAGAGCTGTGTACAGGTAATCGTTACCCAACCAGTGGCCTTATTAAAATGGCAGCTATAAGCTTTCTCCCGCCTTACACACTCAGACTGCAAGATCAACATAACCAGTGGCAGGAGGAAATATCCGAGATTATAGAAAGGATGATTCAACGACCAGCCATAAAGCTCAAGTTGTAACTCAGAAGCATTGGACTGTTTAATAAACTGATTCACAACCTCAGTCAAGAAATCATCTTCCAGCCTCAAGACGTAAACTTTACCTCGCTGAGTCTCTAATACATTCCTGACTTCAAAGCAACCTGTCCAGGGTATTTCAGATGGTAAACAGATTGGCGAGCTATAAACTGTTTTAACTTGAATGCCACTTTCTAAGGTAGAGCCGCTTAACGAGCGATAGGTTAGAGTGCAGTTGGGTAGGGTGGCCGTTCGCTGGCAGGAGATGGCTGAAATAAAGCTGGCTTTGGAGGCGAGTGCTACCCCAATCCCTAAACAGGCGATCGCGATCAGCCATCTCCCTGGTTGGCGATGGTGGATGATCAGGTCTTGAGGCGACTGGCTAATTTTCATGCAGTCCAGGAAAGATGGTGATGACAGCTAGAATTCCCAGAAAACAGATCAATCAATGGCTTGGTCAAAATAGTGTTGCGATCGCCCTATCTCTTTTACTCACAGCTTGCGGCTATCGAGTTTCTTTTACGCCACCAGGACAGCCCAGACCGACTCCTACAGTCAAGTTACAGCCTACTTTAACAACGGTAGAGGCATTAGAGGTTGCTTTTTTCAAAAAAGATTTTGCCCAAGCTAAACAGCTACTCAAGTCTGTGTCGCCCCAAGACATTGAGCGCTCTGAACTCATGTTGAGAGCCGTTCAAGCCAACCAGCCAGAGCTGATCAAACTGATGATCCAGCAAGGCGTGGATCCCAATGCCAATGACGGCATCCTACCGCTCCGTCAAGCAGTACGTTCAGGGAATGATCCGCTGGTGCGATTGCTATTGCAGCAAGGCGCAGATCCCAATCATCAAGATGGCAATACAGATTCTATTTTGCAAGAAGCATTATTCAGCAATTCGTATATTGGTTTTCTACATTTCACGAGTCGCATAGAACAGTTTCCTCAGATTAGTCCTCAACGATTGAAAACCATTCGTTTGATTCTTCAAGCAGGAGCAAACCCCAACGATCGCGATCGCTCTAATGGAACAACGGTGTTGATGGTGGCAGCAGGACATGGCAATGAAGAACTCGTTGAACTCTTGCTGAAAAAAGGTGCAAATCCGAAAGCAGCTAATGCCTATGGAGAGAATGCCTTGCACTATGCCGCTTGGCGAGGTAATGCTGCGATCGTAGGAAGGCTACTCGCTGAAAAGGTGGATGCTAATGCTAAGAACTACTTGGGCAAAACTCCATTGATGTTTGCCGCTCGACGCGGTTCCTTGCCCATCGTGAAACTACTGCTTGCTCATGGGGCAAAGGTTGATGCTGCCAGCCGCGAAACCTTCGTGGAGCCTAATCGATTGAGATATGGTTATCTATCTGTCCTCGACCACGCGATCGCCGCAAACCACCCTGCTGTAATTGCCTTGTTGAAACAAAGGGGCGCTAAACCGTACCAGCAGAACTGAAAATTGCTGATGCTTCAGGGATGACAGAGTCACAAGTTTTTAGCTAGCTTGTAGCAGATCGTACAGGCTGCATTACTACTCTCTCACTTTAATCAGCTATGGAAGTTTATGAGTCACTCGCCTCTGTTTGCCAATCTAGCCCGTGCCATCCGGATCGCTTTATTTTGTGAAAACAATCGGATTTCTACCAGTCAAGGGTTAGAGTGGCTGGCGGCAATGGAGGAGACTGTCTATCATCAGCGGCTCCGCAGACGGGAACTATTAACCCTTGGAGCCTTAGGCACGTTTGGCGCGATCGCAACCCATGCAAGACAAGCGAATGCTGCACCTAAAGGCAAGTCAACGGCGAATGTTGGCATTGTGGGGGCAGGATTTGCGGGGTTAACCTGTGCCTACGAGCTTCAGCGTAACGGTATTGTTGCTACGCTCCACGAAGCAAGCGATCGCGTGGGGGGGCGCTGTTACTCTCTCTACAACTTTTTTCCGGGGCAGGTGGCAGAACGGGGTGGTGAGTTTATTGATAACTTGCACAAAACTCTGATCGGTTATGCTCGCGAATTTGGTTTGACGTTAGAAGATGTTACTAAACAGCCGGGAGAAGTCTTCTACTATTTCAACAGTCAGCGCTATCCAGAATCGGTGGTGGTGGATGGGTTTCGGGTTCTGGTGTCGGCTATGCAAGCAGACTTACGGACG
>CBIHQL010000257.1:0-6482 GCA_966211855.1 uncultured bacterium | reverse complement strand
TAATAACCGCCCTAAGGCTAGGTACGCATCAATAAACTGAGGGTTGTGTTGAGTTGCTTGCCGTTGCGCCCAAATTGCCTGAGCGCGATCGCTCAATTGCTCCAACGTCAGCCCATACCGATAGAAATGTAGAGCCGCTGTCGGGTTTAGTTTCAAGGCTTGAGCTAGAGCCGAACGAGCTTCAGGATATCGCTGGGTTTGGTAATACAGCCAGCCCAAATCGCCCCAAACGGTATCTGCTTGGTTGTTTTGTTGCAAGAGAGTTTGATATTGCTGTTCAGCCGCAGTCCAATCTTCTTGCTGGTGCAGCGCGATCGCGTCTTGGTGCAGCGTCTCCCAAGTTGACATTGAGTCTAATGAAGGCAACGAGCCACATGAGTACTCTACGAGTGTGCCTCAATTTGCCGCATAACTGTCAGGGCGGAGTAACTCACTCCTGCGGTACCTTCACCCGGATGGGTTGAGTCACCCACCAGCCAGAGGTTAGCGATCGGGGTGCGGTTGGCAAATCCGAAGGGGCCAAAAGTGGGAATCCGTTGCCCAATCCCCCCAACGATGCCGCGATCGCGGGCGGTGTAGCGAGCAAAGGTGCGGGGGGTAGCAGCTTCTTGATGGCGAATGTGTTGCGGGTTGAGATCAAAAAATTTACTTAAGTGGGCGATCGCGGTGTCAATATAGTGTTGCTTTAAGGCTTCGTAATCAGGGCATTGCCACCACTGCTGCGGGTCAGTGAACGAAGAGGCGGTAATCGTGGCGCAACCCTCCGGTGCCCGACCATCTCCGGGACGACTGACTGAGACAAACAGCGAGTTATTCTCAGCGATCGGCCCTTGATAGTCGTACAAAAACTGGAGGTGAGGCGGACAGTTCGCTGGAATTGCCGCTTGATCAACGCCTAGATAAATTACAAAGGCTCCCGAAGCGGCAGGCAATTTCTCGACCCGGTGTTGATAGCCCGCTGGAGCAGCCTCGCCCAATAGCCGGACTAGGTCTTGCGCCGTGACATTAGCCACCACATGTTCAGCCGCTTCTGTCCACGTTTCCCCGGTTTTCTGATTGCGCACCACTACTCCTGTGACTCGGCCTGCTTCGGTCAACACCTGCTCGACGGTATGCCGCATCAGCAGTCGCCCACCGTCTCGCTCTAAGGCTGTGACCAGGCGATCGCTCAACACCTGCATACTGCCCTTGAGGTGAAACAATCCGTGGGGTGCTTGCGAAACTCCTAAGGCTGTCGCGGCATAGAGGAGCGCAGTTTCGTCAGCGTCGACTTGGGAGTAAAGCTTCAGTTGTAAATCGAGAAATGTTTTCAGCCGCAGGTTATCGGCGAGTCGGTAGCCCCGCAACGCATCTCCTACCGTCGAGAAGGTATGAGGCAACGTCAACAAGGTATCGGGACGCACTGCCTTTGTGAGTTGCCACAAATCCCAAAGATTGCGCGGCGGCAACACTGGATCGCGACTTTGAAACGCCCAACTATAAGCGAACAAATCAGCTAGCAATTGCCAAAATGGTTCGCTCCCCGGAAACTGACGCTGACGTTCGGCTCGCCACTGCTCTGGGTCATGCCACACCGAAATCGGCTCTGTTTCACCCGGCAAATAGACTGCACAAGCTGGGTTACACAGGCTGGCTTCCGGCAGAGCAATGTCTAATTCTGCAAAAATGCGGTGATGAATGCCCCCCGGTTCTAACCCTGCTACCTGGGTTGCACCCACATCAAAAGTAAAGCCCCGCCGTTGAAAGGTGGAAGCGCATCCCCCCGGCACTAGAGCTTGATCGAGCACCAAAACCTGATAACCTCGCCGTGCCAACAATGCCGCTGCTGTCAGGCCACCAATCCCTGCCCCTACCACTACAATGCGAGGCGATCGCTGTTGACGCTGACGGTTGTTCATAAAGCACTAGGTTTCTGAAAATTTTGTTTACGCTTCTTAACAATTGTAAATCTAAAATTAATTTTGGTTTCGTCCAAATGGCAGCCGACCTACACCAACGAATCTCAGAACTGTGCTAGGCTCGACGGGGTTTTCTCACTTCACTAAATCGAAACCATCGCTACACGAAATCTTGAGCCAATTGAGGCTCATTAGTTAGAAAATCAAGACTATAGTGGCGTTAGCGCCAGAGCGGCAGAGTGTTATGTCCTTGTAATGTACTGGGCGATCGCACTCTCACGCTTACTAAGATAGATAAAGAACGCAGCTCACTCAAAAGATTCATGACCCCAACCCTAATCAAGTCGCCCTCTGTGTCCCGGCTGAATGCACCCACAGTGCGTCGGTTAGCCAACGGTCTGACCATTGTCGCCGAGCACCTGCCTGTGGAAGCAGTGAACCTCAACCTCTGGCTCAATGTGGGGTCTGCTGTTGAAACCAACTCGATCAATGGCATGGCTCACTTTTTAGAGCACATGGTGTTTAAGGGCACACGCCGACTCAAGAGCGGTGAATTTGAGCGCTTGATAGAAGAACGGGGTGCCGTTACTAATGCTGCGACCAGCCAAGATTACACCCACTACTACATCACCACCGCCCCCAAAGACTTTGCTGAGTTAGCGCCATTGCAACTCGATATTGTCTTAAACTCCGAGATTCCTGATGCAGCGTTTGAGCGGGAACGGTTGGTAATTCTCGAAGAAATTCGCCGTTCGGAAGACAATCCTCGCCGTCGCGTCTTTTCTAAAGCGATGGAAGTTGCCTTTGAAACGCTGCCCTACCGCCGCCCAGTTTTAGGACCCACAGCGGTGATCGAAAAACTCACGCCTCAGCAAATGCGAGATTTTCACCGCACCCATTATCAGCCGCACTCCATGACAGCAGCCGTGGTTGGCAATTTGCCTGTCGAGGAGCTGATCGAAATTGTGGAGACCGCATTCGCTAAAGTTGAACGCGATCGCCCCACAGCGCCAGATAGCGCGATCGCCCTCCAGCAGCTACCCAGTTGCACCCCCGAAACGCCTTTTAGCACCATCGTTCGTCAAGAAGCTGTTGATGAAAGCTTGCAGCAGGCTCGGTTGGTGATGGCATGGCGAGTCCCTGGTTTAGCAGATCTCTCCGAAACTTACGCCCTCGACATCCTGGCTACAATCTTGGGTCAAGGTCGCACCGCTCGCCTGATTCGTGACTTACGAGAAGACCAAGGATTGGTGAGTGGGATCGCAGCTAGCAACATTACGTACGAAATGCAGGGCGCGTTCTATATCTCCGCTCAGTTGCCGACCGAAAACGTCCCGAAAGTCGAAGCCGCGATCGCCGAGCATATCCGCCGCATACAGACTGAACCGATTACCGAAGCTGAAATTGCTCGTGTCCGTACTCAAGTTGCCAACCGCTTTATCTTTGGCAACGAAACCCCTAGCGATCGCGCCAGCTTGTACGGTTACTACCAGGCCATGCTCGGTGATTTAGAACCAGCTCTCAACTACCCCAGTCGGATTCAAGCCTTAGATGCTGCCAGTCTGCAAGCCGCCGCTCAACGCTATCTCACACCAGAAGCTTACGGTGTTGTCGTGTTGCAACCCGGTGAACGAGCCGCTGCCTAAGAGTTCGGGCTGAGTCAGTCTGAGTGATATTATCGTCACGTTGCTGCCCCCAAGTGCTGAAACTCGACTATGTGGACGACTATTGCGGCTCAAATTAGTCAGGCGATCGCCGGAGAATTCCAAGTCGTTAGCCAGCGATCGGTTGGGGGCGGTTGCATCAATCAAGGCTATGCCTTGCAAGGCAATGTCAGCGGTGCAGGAGTCAGCAATCAGCCTAGAACCTATTTTGTAAAGCTCAATCAAGCCGCACAACTAGAGATGTTTGTGGCTGAAGCTTTGGGTTTGAAGGCGATGTACGCCACAGACACCATTCGAGTCCCACAACCAATCTGCTGGGGCACTGCGGAT
This sequence comes from uncultured bacterium, assembly GCA_966211855.1. GTDB lineage: Bacteria > Cyanobacteriota > Cyanobacteriia > FACHB-46 > FACHB-46 > CBIHQL01. The sequence continues at coordinate 2,590 of CBIHQL010000257.1, read as the reverse complement.
AACTCGGCTTACTTAGTTTTGGAGTGGGTAGACCTAGGGGGAGGCGATCGCCAGACTTGGACTGAGTTAGGCCGACAACTCGCAAACCTTCATCGCACGACCAGCGACCTGGGCTTCGGTTGGAATCGCGACAATACCATCGGTGCCACACCCCAAATCAACACGTGGACAACAGACTGGGCAGAGTTTTTTGGCAAACATCGCTTAGGCTATCAATTTAAGTTGGCACAGCGACGAGGCGGACAGTTCCCCCAGCAAAATGAGTTGCTAGCTGTGATCCCCGATTTGTTAGCTGCTCACAACCCTCAGCCTTCCCTAGTTCACGGCGATCTTTGGTCTGGCAACGCCGCTGTCACCCAGCAAAGAGAACCCATCATTTTTGACCCAGCGGTTTACTTTGGCGATCGCGAAGTTGATATTGCCATGACCGAATTGTTTGGCGGTTTTCCCTCAGACTTTTATCAAGGGTACAACCAAGCGTGGCCCCTACCAGAAGGGTACGCACAGCGCAAAACGCTCTACAACCTCTACCACATCCTCAATCACTTCAACCTATTTGGCGGCAGCTACCAATCCCAAGCCAACCGCATGATTCATCAATTGCTGAGTTAGCGATTAGCGCGGTTAAATAACCACAGTGACGAAACGATCCCCACAAAGTGCGCCGCGATCGTGTTGGTATTGGCCTGAACCACAAAGAAATCTAGAGGGCGAATAATTGGGATCGCGTTGGTACCGTAGAGCGGATACGCCTGAGGTTGAGCGATCGATCGCGCGATCAATCCCCCGACGATCGCTTGGGCACCCACAATCGTCAACAGCATTCCCACTAAATTGACGGCTACCCCAATCTGGAGCAGCTTTAACGTATCCGCTCGGCTCGGTCGCAAGCTACTATTAGCGTCCTGAAGTTGGCGAGCAATGCGGGTATAGCGAAATGCCCAAAAAGCACTAATCGCCAAGGTTGCCAAACCACAAACTGCAAAGAAAACACCAAAACCAGTTCCCACCCGGCTCGTCGCTGCGTTATCTCCTGTGCCTCGGCTAAAGTTCGCGACAATCAAGACAACCATTGAGATCACGCCTAACCCAAGCTGCAACCAAAAACTAATCCAGCCTGTGAGTCGAAACTGTTTGGCAATATCTCGAATAGCGGGAGGAATCGAAGCAGAGTCTGATTTATCTAACATGGCAACTCAAACAGAAGCGATCGCCGGGGCATGGATGGAACAAATACCAAGATAGCCGCCTAGCTTTCTACAGTCACTCTAGGAGCGGCAAACCATCTGGATTATAGCCCAGACCCAAGCTATAAGGCAGTTTCAAGTTTTCACCTCTTTTTGAGCAAATGCAGCGATCGCTAGCTAGTTGCTAACTTCATGGTTAACTGCCTGAGATCACAGACCTACTTACCGATCTGCGCGACTATAGACACAACCGATCAACAAGCAACAACCAGACCTTAAAGCTCTAGAACGCTCTGGCTCTGAAACCTTGCAGACTAAAAAACAGCCCTGCGGAGCCAAGCGCAATCACCCGTCGGTTCTAGACTGAAACTCAGCCGTTTTATCTAGGAAAGGCTGTCATTTTGCGGTTGCTCTTGATGTCATTGAATGCTGAGAAAAAACCAGCATAATTACTCAATTAAAACTGACATTTTGCTCTTGACATAGCCAAAACAAGATTTGGTGCAACTTCTAGCTTTTCCCTATTCTGCCAACGTCAAAAAACAGGGGGATATTACCCATCCAATTGGGCGGACGAACCCAGAATTAAATGTCTAGAATTAATATTAGGTCACTTAGTTAGTTGGGTTGAGAATCAACGTCACGCTTCTTGTCTCAGGATGAGCACCGCTGTTATTAGCATGACCTTTAAGAAAACGGTACACGTCTAGGTCAATCCAACCTTTGGTTCTGCTATGCATCTACATTGGATGGCAATCAAACCAAACTCATCCTTTCAACGGTAGTTCTAGGTTTGGCTAGACGACATTAGTCGTTGTTTAAGAGCGCTCAAGCTCCAAATTCTTTCACATCCTTTGTTACTGAAGATGGCTTGGTTTTATGACCTAGCTACGATTTCGTTTTTGTTGATCACCATTAAAGTGGACTAGTTAATTATGGGCTTAAGCATGAAGTTTGAGGATATCTACCAGTTTTTTCAAGACCCGCCCCCTATTTATCTCAATAAAGAACTGGCAGTTTGTTATGTCCTATCTGTCCTCTTAAGAGGTGATTCTTATGGGACAGAATTAATTCAATTACTAGAGCAGCAGTACAGAACCTATCGCTTATCCGACACGGTTCTTTACAGTGCTCTGAAGTTTTTGGAAGATGAGGGTGCCATTTTGGGCTACTGGCGCAAAGTGGAAGGACGGGGACGCCCTCGCCGCATGTATCAGATTCGACCCGAATGGAGCGATCGCGCCCAAGAGCTTGCTCGTCTTTGGGATGGTTATGTAACCGGAAACATCCCTAGCTAATAGTTACCCTCTGATGAAATCTAGAACGGTTTTAGAACTCCTAGAACCTGGCTCTAGATGGTTATTGGAAGATGCCTATCAGCAAGTACCTAGCCTTCACATTCA
>CBIHQL010000256.1:0-6496 GCA_966211855.1 uncultured bacterium | reverse complement strand
GCCCGCTTAGCATTTCGGGAAATAAACAACCTATTGTAGGCATTCTCTCTAATCAAGGAACTGATCTTGTCTATAGTCCCAGAGGCAATGGAAACGATAGCTTTACTTACACCATTGGTGAGGGCAACAGTACTGCGTCAGCGACTGTTAACCTGATCGTGGCGCAGGATATTAGTGGCTCTAACTTCTCATTGAGGTCAAGCTCTGATATTGACAGCTCGATGACAATTCCCCATGCCACTATCACTAGGCCCGAAAGAGATAATAACTTTGACTACTACTCGTTTGCGGTGAATGTGGGAAGCCAAACTCAAGTGGTTGGTATTTTTGACATTGACCTGACTACGAATGGTACTTCATCAGTTGATACAGAACTCTTCTTGTTTGATGGCAATGGCACCTTGTTGGCTTCAAACCAAGATGCACAGCCAGGTGGTGAGCAGTCGGGTGGTAGTACGTCTTTAAATGATGCCTTCCTGAGATACAACTTTACTCAATCAGGGCGGTACGTGATTGGTGTGGCTGAAGCAGGTTCTGCAGTCACGATTGGTGCTGGACTCTCCGGTAATCCTCTTGATCCGGATGATATCTACACCTTGCATGTATCTATCCAAAACCCTACAGCGGGTGCTTAAGAGTGAGTCCTGTTTCACTGACTGGCTTTACTAAGTAACTAATTAGAGGCGTGCTGCGGTGCGCCTCTTTTTTTGTGAGAAAGCTGCTGTCGTTCCCCCACCTCTGACTAGGGATTGGTAAGATGGAATTAAAGCGGAATCATTCCGGAATTTAGCCCTTATTTGTGAGTAAGACATCCATGGCTGCTGAGGTTCTTGTCGAAAAGAAAAAGCTCAAAACACCGCCTTTAGAAATTCATCATTTAGGCGATCGCGTGTTGCGGCAACCAGCTAAGCGAGTTTCTAAGGTTGATGCCGAAATTCGGGAGTTGGTTCGCCAAATGCTGCAAACCATGTACAGTGCAGACGGTATCGGGTTGGCAGCGCCTCAAGTTGCAGTCAACAAGCAAGTGATTGTCGTGGACTGTGATCCTGATGATCCGGCTAATCCTCCTTTGATTTTGATCAACCCCACCATTAAGCAGGCGAGCCGCGATATTTGCGTTGCTCAAGAAGGCTGCCTGAGCATTCCAGGGGTTTATCTCGATGTCAAACGTCCCGCCGCGATCGAAGTGACTTATAAAGACGAATCTGGTAAACCTCAAAAATTAGCTGCTGCTGGCCTATTGGCACGAGCCATCCAGCACGAAATGGATCACCTCAACGGGGTGCTGTTTGTCGATCGCGTCGAAAATGCGATCGCTCTGGGACAAGAACTCACAAAGAACGGATTTTCGAGTCAGGCAGTCAGACCTGTTGCCTAGCTTGAATCCATGCTAAATTCGGCAATGATTCTGTAGGAGTGCTTTGAGGAAAGCGTAGATCAGCGATCGCTATTCTCAAGCACTTCTTCATTAACTAAATCGTTGATTACAACAAAGGTGAGCGAACATTGACCCCTAAAAGTGGTGCGTTTCTAGCTGGTTCTTGCATCACTGCGATCGCGGCAGTGGGTTCTATTTTTGAATTGAGTTCTGGTCAGCCTGAGTTGGGTGGCCTGGTAACCGGCATCATTTTAGCGGCTAGTGTGCCTTTATCTGTTTTTTGCTTTTTTGCTGCGGTACGCGATGCCCGAGCCAATCAATAACTTGCGATTCATTCCGGCAAATTAATCAAAGTGTGGCAAGATGTTGTCCTAACTGATCCGACCGGGTGGCTCACTGATGACGGGTACCACGCCTTACGTCGCTTTTCTGTGGCAAGTGTCTGCACAGCCGTCGGCTCGTCGAGACTCATCTTGCTATCCGTTATCTCACACGCATATCACCTTAATAGGGCGAGATTTGTCTTGTCAGATTGTGCTCGACTCGCGCTTGTACGGAGTGGTTTCGCGGCGGCACACTGAAATTCGCCCGATTTTAGATTTTCGGACTGACACAGATGCTCCACTGTGGGAGATTTGTGACTTAAGTAGTGCTAATGGAACTTATGTCAATGGTCAGCGGTTGCAAGGGTGCCGCTTGCTGCAACAGGGCGATCGCATTGCTTTGGGTCATCCGGGGCCAGAGTTTGTCTTTGAGTGTCATGCAACTGTCGCGATCGCTACACCATCGTCTGTCCAGCCCGTTGCCAAGTTGTCTGCATCTCAACCTCGCCGGATTCGCACTTCCTCACATCGCTCATCCCCTTATTCTCCTGACGCTTTAACGCTGACTCAACTTTTTCCGATTCTTTCTACAGGGCGAGAGTTGACCCGCAAAGCTTATTTAGTTCCGGTCATGATTACGGTCGGGTTTGTGGTGCTGATGTTTGCGGCGGTCGGTCAGCCTCGCACCTTTAACTTGTTACTTGCCACTTATGTAGTGGGGGCTGCTTGTTATCTGGTTTATCAGTTGTGCGGCAAACCGAAGCCTTGGTGGGTTTTGTTGAGCGTGCTGGGGTTGATGATTCTCATCTTAGTGAGTCCGATCTTGACCGCTTTTATTTTCTTGTTTCGCCAAGTTTTACCAGGACACATACCGGTTGCGGGTGAATCGATCAGCCTGCTCAACTTGTTAACGGGGATGTTTTTCGGCGCTGGTTTGATGGAAGAACTGCTAAAAGCACTGCCTGTCTTTGGTCTGTATGTTTTGGGTTGTCAGTTGCGATCGCCTTGGCGTGAACAAGTTGGCATCTGGGAACCGCTAGATGGCATTCTTTTGGGAACAGCGGCGGCAGCTGGATTTACCCTGCTAGAAACCCTGGGTCAATATGTGCCCGAAGTGGTGCAACAAGCAGGGCCATTAGAAGGCTTACAATTGCTAATTCCGCGAGTGCTCGGCTCTGTTGCCGGTCACATTGCCTACAGCGGCTATTTTGGCTACTTTATCGGTCTCAGCGTTTTAAAGCCTCGCCAACGTTGGTTAATTTTAGGCATTGGTTGTTTGACGGCGGCTAGTTTGCACACCCTTTGGAATGCAGCGGGCAATCTCAATGCTTTGTTGTTAATGGCTGTAGGCGGAATTTCTTACGCATTTTTGGCGGCGGCGATTTTAAAGGCTCGCCAGCTTTCACCAACGCGATCGCAAAATTTTGCCACTCATCTCTCCAAGCCTGGTTAATTGCTGCTTGCAATTGCAACTAGTAAGAGCCTGGCTCATCAGTTTCATCAAGTGTGCCAAACTAGCAGCATGCACCTTTGATGAATGACGCTTATGTCAAACTCTGTACTGCAAAATCGGGATTACACGCTGGTCGTTGCCAAAAGTAACTCTCACCTCACGACCATGCTGCCAGGTAGCGGCGATCGCTGGACTGCGGCACAAGCTTCGATTTTAGCCTTAGCGCAAAAGTGCCAAGAGTTTGATCCAGACGGCATCACCCTTTACCTCTCGTGCGAAGGTGCGACCGAGTATGGCTGCTTTGAGAAACATGAGCAAGTCACTGCCGATCGCTTAGTCACCATTCTGGAGCAACATCGCCCACCTGGAGGCTTTGATCTCAACCCAGTTGTGCAAACTGTCTTAGATGACTACTTTGAGCGCAAACGTCAAGGACAAGCAAAGGCGAACGGGGCAACCCTGATTGTGGTGACTGATGGCGAGCCGAGCAACCGAATGGCTCTGATTAAAGCGATCGCGCAAGCAACCCACCACATGGATCACAACGATGAATTAGGTATTGGCTTTGCACAAGTTGGGGATGACGCACTCACGCGAGGGTTTTTGAATGCGCTCGATGACGACCTCAAAATGATGGGAGCGAAGTTTGACATCGTTTCAGCTCAAGTCTTAGAAGAAATTGAACCCCACTCGCTCACACAATTTTTGCTGGACGCAATTTATAGCTAGAGAGAAATTTTCGACAATCTCGTTTAATTAAACTGGATTGGCGCGTTGCGTGATTGCCCGCGCCACAAACTCACCAGCTTACTAGACAGATTCGGACTCGTCAGTTGTTTGGTGTACCTGAGCTATGGCGTAGCGGGCAATTGACAAACTCAGGCGGGCTTGCTCCAGTTCAGACAATTCTGCCCAGCCAACAGGGCGAACAGTTTTGAGCGTGGAATCAACGACGGTGGTCGATTCGGTTTCAAAATCGCGCATGGCATAGGCAAGAGGTCGTGCCAACACTTGCAAGTCTTCGATGTTCCAAGCAGGTAGCACTTCTTGCACACACTCAACCAACTGCTCGGCTAACGACAAGGGACTGCGAATTAACTTTTGCGCTCGCTCGACAATTTGATGGAGTAACTGCTCTGGCATCCGCTCAGCAAATTGTTGGGCCAGAGACTTTTGTAGCCACAGTTGATCAACTTGAGCAAAGAAAGCTCGCGATCGCGCTTGAATATCGCTGGGTTCCCAATCGGCTAATGAAAACTCTTGTTCTAACGTTTCCAGATACGCTTCAGTTTGAGGATCAGTAGGATTCCAGGGGTAAATCGTATCTGCACCCAGGATGGCGTCTAGTAAATCATCGACTTCAGTGTGGGACTGGACGTATTCAAAATATTCTGACTGCATCGACCCGTTCTTCATCATGCTACTCCTGAAGGTACTGAAACTCTTTCATATTTTGACTTGGGTAGCTACACGCCCCAATTAGATCGTTCCGCAATTCCGTAGGATTTCAGCCATTCGGCCTACTCATCTCGGCTAACGTTTGGCTGATCCAACAAAAACTCTAACGTCTGTCCCAAAGGATTGCCAAATTTTAGCTGTGCTCCAGATTGGAGAGGTACTTCCTGACGATGGATTCTTTGCCATCCTTCTGTGCCTAAAATCAACGTGCCGTAGCGAGAAAAATCGCGCAAAAAGTAAGTGGGTTTTGCATCTCCATCGGCAGAAATATCGCGGCAAAAGATTTCGGCATGTTCTCGCGAAACCCCTGCATCTTGGAGGACTAAGTCGTTGTCACCTCGGCTACCAACGCGCATCATCCCGCCCCGGATCGGCCAAACTTTCGTAGGTTTCCCCAGCAGCCGTAGTGATGCCATCGGAATCGCGTGTCCCATCCAGGTGGGGGGTTCTGGTGGCAAGATTGTTTTTTCTTCTTCTACTACTAAGCGCCCATCAAATTCCGGATGCATGTACAACACGGGCAGTGTCCAGGCAGGCTGATTGAATTTGTACAGCGTCAATAAGTGTTGACGAGCAACTGCCACGGCTTGATCGATCGCCATCCGATAACTCAAGGCTTGAGCAAAGGCTTGAATAAAGCTCAATGCTTCTTGGTCAGTGATGGAATCTCGCATGCCTAAAACAGCAGGTACACCGTGATGGATTAACACTTCCGCTAAACTACTGCGAGGAATTGCAACCCGTTGAGCGTCATGATCAGGCTGAGCACCCCAACAAGCATTAAAAACAGCAAGCTTAACTCGACAGCGCGTTAAAACTTGAGCCAGCTCGGTGCCACTGAGGGCTGTGCCAGAGCGCAACAGCAGCGAACCTCCATCGGGAGCCGGAACTCCATGCCCTGCATAGAAGAAGATGTTATAGTTCCCTGACTCTAAATGCTCAATTAATTCGGCTGGGGTTGGCTGCAAGAGCGTATCGACTTGGCACTACGCCATAGGTGTTGAGGCTCAAGTTTTCAAAATTAGTCAAAATCCGGGCTAAGGCAGCGGCTTCTTGCTCAAGGTCGAGAGCAGGTCGCGCTTCAGCCAGAGGATCAGCCGGATGACTAGATGAAAAGTCAGCAGGTGCTGTTGTCGGCTCGGTGTCTTGGCCTAGCACCAACAGAATTTTGAGAGATTGGCTGAGGCTGGTTTCGGGCAGCGGAGCTACATCACTGGTAGTCCGGCTAAATAGCAATTGTTGGCTTAAAGAAATTGCTTGCCGTCCGGCTTGGGGTTGCATAATTTCCCACGGCAATGCGATCAGGTCGGGGTCACGAATTTCTAGCCGCAACCGGAGCGATCGCGATTGCCCCATTGCAATGCCTTGACTTTGATCGAGGCTGCTGCGAATTGGCCCTTCAAATAACCATTGCCACAGCCTAATTCCTAAATGCTGCATCAAGCGTCCGCCATAGGGCAGGTTGCCTGACTCTGGCAGGTTGGGAGGGGGTGGCGGCAGGTCGATGGGGGCGGCGGCAACGTGGGGGACTTGGGGGAGGCCCCGCAGTGAAAACATACTTTGCCAAGCGTGCCAGGTGTGGGTTAGATCTTCGGGCCAAACGCAGTCATGCAAAACATAACCACCTGGATAGGGGGCGCGAAGAACCCAAATTGCATATTGGTTTGCCTCTGAGGTGATCAGTCGTGCGATCGCCAAGTTGAGGCAAAGAATGTCGGACACAGGCATTCACAACTGTTGATTTTCTGACCGGAGTGGGAGCAGTTTTCCTATCAGTCTATCTGGTCTTGGGGTGGAGTTGTCCCTTTTTGGAGATTTGCAGGTCGAGCATTGGGGGCACCTGCCCCCAAACCCCCGCTGAGGGACGGTTGCGTCCCCCAGACC
>CBIHQL010000255.1:0-6502 GCA_966211855.1 uncultured bacterium | reverse complement strand
AGTGCTTGAAGGCTTGATACATCTCTGGCAGGCGCTTGTAGATGGCTGAAGCTTTCAAGTAGATTTTGTTGTCTACGGCTGGGCTACCTGAGACGATCGCCTTGGGTTCAACATCGCCATGAATACCTGACTGTGCTGTCGCGATCGCACCATCCCCAATCGTGGACTGGTTCGCGACCCCGACTTGCCCTGCCAAAATCACGCGATTACCGACTTTCACGCCGCCTGCCATGCCCACTTGAGCCGCCATTGCGCAGGCTTCTCCGATCTGACAGCCGTGAGCGATATGCACCATGTTGTCGAGTTTGGTATTACGACCAATTCGGGTCTCTCCCACCGCAGGGCGATCGATCGCTGAGTTGCAACCAACTTCAACACCATCTTCTAGCACGGTGTAGCCCGACTGCTCCATTTTGTACCAACCTTCAGGAGTCGGTACAAACCCAAAACCTTCAGAACCGATCGCGGCTCCAGAGTGAATCACACAATCGTTGCCAATGCGGGTGCGCTCATGAATCACACAGTTGGCATGAAGTGTGGTGCGATCGCCAATCCGCACGTCTGGATAAACCACCACATTCGGATGAATGCACACATCATCGCCAATCTTTACACCTGCCTGAATTACTACATGCGGCCCGATATAAGCGTTTTGTCCTACTTGTGCTGTCGGGTGAATCACTGCTGTCGGGTGAATTTCTGGCGCTGGACGGAAGGGCTTGTAGAAGAGAGCGATCGCTTGAGCAAATACCAACCGTGGCTGAGAAGTAGCAATCCAGGCAATTCCTCGTTCTGTTGCCTGTGCTTGCAGCGCTTCGTTGGGCGGCAAAATTAAAGCACTCGCCGCTGTTTTACCCACTTCTGCCGCAAACTTGTCGCCCTCAATGTAGCTCAACTGTCCGACAACGGCTTCATCGACGGCGGCAACACCTGTCAGGTCTGGGTCACAGCTAGGATTATGGGTCAAGCTATTAGCAGCCGCAATAGCACTCAGGGGTTGAATAATTTGACTAAACTTCATCGCAAACAGGCAACAAGGGGTGGCGTAACGCATGGTAAGCCGTAATTGAGGCGATCGGCAACTTTTGCAACACGACTGATACAAGGAAAAAACTGAAAACCCCCCTGGCTGCAGTCCAGAGAGGTTCACGAGCTGGTTGAATTTAGGTGACTTGCGATCGCTTAAAACAAGCTGATCTTATTGAGCAAAGACAACCACATCTCCGCCGCTCAGCACTTCAATTGCTACCACATCGCTGATAGCAACATCATTGTTGTTCAGAGCTTCTTTAATCACTTCATTACCGTTCAAGACGTTACGCAACGTCACAACTTCTACATTATTGTTATTCAAGGCATTGTTCAATGCTTGAACATTGTTGTCATTCAACACATCATCAACATCAACAACTCGAACATCTTCAACAGTGAGATCGTTCAAAGCCTCTAAGTTGGTGATTTGAACTGCGATATTATTCAATGCCGAAATTAAATTGCCGACCGTTGTTTGTTTGGCCTGTTGAGCACTAGCAGGCTCTTGCATTAAAGTCACTGCTGGTACACCGAGCATGAAGATGCCTGCACCGAGCATTGAAGCCAATCGTACTTGTCTGTTCTGCATTTGGAACCTCCTAGGGTCTTTATTTGCTTGAACGATAAGTCTACGCAGTCAACTATTGCACCGCCATACATAGGGTTAAGATCACATATGGAACTCTACCTGTGGTGTTTTCGGTGTTGAAGCACGCAACTGTCAACTACGTTACCGATTGATTTTTTGAGTCACTTCTGCCCAATGAGTTACTTTTTTCTATCTGGGTAAATACTCCTCTAGTCTGAAGGCTGAACAGTTCCCGAAAAAGATAAAAACTTTAGATGAGCATGCAAAAGCCTTGGAAACTTAAAATTTCCATTCGGGTTTTGCCCTGAAAACTGTTGCTCTACAGGTCGGCAAACGCAGCCGGATAAACTACTTTGCCTTGATATCGCTGTGGCTCCGGCTGGAGGAACTTCACCATGAAAAACTCTGCCGGAACCTCAAAAGACGATGCAATTCCATGGTGAATCGTAGGCTCAAAGCCAAAGTGGCTGTAGAACGGAGGATGTCCGAGCACGATCGCGATCGCCTCTCCCCTTGCCTCCGCTTTCGCCAATCCTGCCTGGGTTAGAGCACTGCCAATCCCTTGACGTTGATAATCAGGATGTACCGCCAAAGGAGCCAACCCTAAAACAGATAATGTTTCCTCTCCCACCAAATCAATGTAGCTAAACAGAATATGACCGACAATTCGCCCATTCAATTCTGCTACTAGGGTGAGATCTGGGATATAGCGATCGGACTGTCGAATTTGTTCTACCAAACGCGCTTCTGCATCTTGCCCAAACGCTGCACGCAAGACTTCGGCGATCGCTGGGTAATCGGCGGGTGTCTCAGGTCGGATCTCCACCAGCGATTAACCTCGACGCTCTAGAAACGCAGCACACTCAACATGAGCAGTTTGCGGGAAGAAATCGGCGGGTTGAGCTTTCACCAGCTCGTATTTGCCGTCCTCGCACAATATTTTTAGGTCACGGGCTAGGGTGGAAGGCTTGCAACTGATATAGACAATCCGTTGTGGCTGCATGTCTAACAACGTATCGAGAACCGCGCGATCGCAACCTTTGCGGGGTGGGTCGAGCAGCACAATATCCGCTTGGATTTGAAGTTCTGGCAATACCTTTTCGACAGCACCCACTTGAAATGACACATTCGAGACACCGTTCAGGTCAGCGTTAAATTGGGCCTGAGCGATCGCTTCTGGTTGCACTTCAAGGCCAATCACTTGCTTCACCTTTTTAGCCAAGGGCAGTGTGAAAGTACCAATGCCCGAATAAGCATCAATCAGCGTTTCATTGCCTTGTAAATTGAGCTGGCTGATTACTTTCCGCAACAAGGCTTCTGCCTGCTCGGTATACACCTGAAAGAAAGTCGTGGGGTGAATCTGAAACTGTAGCCCCGCAAACTTTTCTGATAGGTAAGGCTGTCCGGCAATGTGGCGAGTTTCATCACCAAAGATGGCGTTAGTGCGCTTAGGGTTGACGTTGAGCGATACACCCACCAAGTCAGGGTAGCGATCTAACCAGGCTTCGGCTTGCTCATGGAGTCCCTCAAGGTTGGCATCTTTAGCCACCAAGGTCAGCAAAATTTCTCCGGTGCGACGACCCACCCGTAAGCTTAAATGGCGAACTTTCCCGCGATGCTGCTTTTCGTCATAGATGCCCCAACCCCGGTCATAAATATCTTGCTTGACCTCTGCCAATAGCGGATTGAGCCGCACATCTTGAATGGGACACTGGTTGAGGTTGATCAGGTCGTGGCTACCTTTCTGGTAATAGCCCGCCTGCACTTGCCCACCCCGCGATCGCCCTAAGGGATAGGTAGACTTATTGCGATAGGCCAAGTCATCTTCAGCGCCTAACGTCATCTCCACTGGTGGCTCACTAAACCCACCAATCCGCTCTAGCGCTTGGATTACCTGGTTACGCTTGGCTTTCAACTGATAAGCGTAGTCAATGTGCTGCCACTGGCACCCACCGCACTTGTCAGCCACAATACATCGAGGTCGAATGCGTTGAGCTGAGCCAGAGATGACATTAATCAACTTAGCGTTGGCATATTGGGGTTTGACCTGCACCAAGCGCACCAAAACGCGATCGCCCGGTACGGTATCGGGCACAAACACGACCCGCTGCTCAAAGCGCCCTACCCCTTCTCCCCCATCGGTGAGATCAGTAATATCAATTTCGACCAATTCCCCTTGCCGCCATTTTTCAGCCGTAGAGTTAGGGGATGGACTTGCAGATGGGGATGAAAACGTAGGCACAATAGTTTCCTGTATAAGGGCGATCGCAGCACGTATCGCTTGAATTGATGGTGCGTGGCTTAACGTTCACACACCCGACGAGGTGCAACCTTTCTATTGTGACGTTGAAATCAGAAAACGGTGTATTTGCGATCGCTAACTTCTTCTGTTCAATCTGCGATCGCGACTATTTCTGCACTTCTGCCAGAAACCAAGCACCAACCTGGCTATTATCCTTCTGGCGACTGCGCTGGAGAGCTTCTTCTAAAAGGGCGATCGCTAACCCTGGCAACACTTGAGATTGAGCAATTCTTTGACTAGCTTGATCGGGCAGAATTCTGAATGCTGTAATGCTGGCTTGCTGCACATCGACAACCCAATATTCTGCAACGCCGACATCTTCGTACAGCAGACGCTTAACGCCTAAATCATCTGCCAAAGACGTATCCGCAATCTCGATCGCTAAATCTGGTGCTGGGGCGTTATCCAAATTCACCACCGAACTTCCTTGGGGTGAGGCTGAAACGCGATCGCCAATGTAGTAAGACAAATCAGGCTGGCATTCCCGCACCCCTTTTTTCCGGTAAGAACAGTTAGAGAGCGATCGCAACGGAATTCCTTTGGCAATCCCAAACAAATTCACCAAGATATCAATCAAACTGTTATCGCTTGCGTGATTTGGCCCAACAGGTGACATTTCTATCCTCATCTGTCCATTGTGATAGTAGCCCCTGGCCTGTGCATAAGCAGGAGTTGCGATCGCCTGCTCATACTCTTCCCAAGTCGCTGACACCCAAATATCGGTTGGTAGCGTTGTCTGCATACTAATCATCAACGTTCCTCCATCACTCATTTGGGAAAAACTCATCACTCAAAACCTGCTCCAGTGAATCAGGGCAAGTTTCAGGAAAGGTTTCGTAGGGTAAATTAGTCTCGCGAACTGCTAGATCTAGCCCGGATTGGTAGGCTAATTGCAAAGCTTCATCTAGATAGGATTTGAGACTGGGGTTTTCTTGCAGTAAGGTTGCAACTTCGCGGCGCTGTTCGCGAATGGTGGCTAGCCAACTATTGCTTCGCTTTTCAGGCTGGAACTGCCACTTTAGTAAATGCCCCGATAGAATTGTCAAACGATTTTTGAGTTCGCGTCGTTCTTGCCTGCCCAAAGACTCGATCTCCTCAATTAAATTCGCCACATCAACTAGATCCCATTGATGCTCTCTCAGGAATTTAGCTTGCTCTTGAGTCCAGGCATAAAAATCGGTTTCGTAGAGTGTGTGCATCGTCTTTGGGTTCGCTCCTAGCACTCGTTTGTCACTCCTACGCTCAAGCTGATTGTCTGGTTGATCTATTACTTAGTGTAGCGATCGCCCCTCTATCAACTCCGTTCATGATGGCTATGGCCTAAGCGCAGGTTACTTTTTAGCAAAATAAAAGCGTTAATTTTTACAAAAGTTTTCACTTTCTCATACAAGCAACACGGTAGTCTCTTCTATCAGGGCATGCCTAGACTTAGGCTGGTTCCTTGCTTTATCAGCGTCCCCCAGAGCCGCTAAACTACGAAGTGATACCTAAGTGCTGCAATAAATATGAGTGTAGTTAGCCAAGTTATTCTCAAAGCAGACGACGAGCTCCGCTACCCTAGTACCGGCGAACTCCAAGACATCAGCAACTTTTTGAAAACTGGCGCGCAACGGATGCGAATCGCCGCAGCCCTTGCCGAAAATGAGAAAAAAATTGTTCAAGAAGCCAGCAAGCAACTGTGGCAAAAGCGCCCCGACTTTATCTCTCCGGGTGGTAATGCTTACGGCGATCGCCAACGGGCACTCTGCTTGCGTGACTTCGGTTGGTACTTGCGCCTCGTGACCTACGGTGTGCTCGACGGCGACAAAGAACCCATCGAAAAAATCGGTTTGATTGGTGTGCGGGAAATGTACAACTCCTTGGGCGTTCCCGTTGCTGGCATGGTGGAATCAATTCGCTGCCTCAAGCGCGCTTCTTTGGCACTCCTGTCTGAAGAAGATGCTGCTGAAGCAACTCCTTACTTTGACTACCTGATTCAAGCAATGTCTTAAGCTGTTTGCCTTTGGGCGCAGTGAGCGACATTACAAAGCATCAGTGTTTTCTGACTTTCTTTGCAATTAGAAAGCGTTTGGTTGATTCTCTGTTGGCAAAATTCCTTCCCCGCTATTGGTGGAAGTTTCTAGCCTCACCGGGTTAGAAATTTCAACAAGTAGCGGGGAAATTTTCATTTAAATTGAATTTATTCGCGATCGGGTAGCGGTAGCTATGCAACTGGGTAAAGTCGTCAAATCCAATTCTCATTGTGACTATGTGGTGCAGCTTGACGACGAAATGGGAGTACAAGCACCACCGCGCCCTGAAGATTATGGCTTTGGCTGCTTTGTGAAGCTCGAAACCGAAGCACGACATTGGGCTGTGGGGTTGATCTACAACTCGCAACTGTTTAACCCCAATTTTCTAAATTCTGGCCCCCGCCTATCGAGCGAACCAGACCCCATTTTTACCCCGGATCTGATCAACGAAACTCGTGTCTTGCTAGGAACGGTGCTAATTGGCTGCGTGGAGCAACAAGACGGCAAATTTTATGGACGGCATGGCATCCCTAGCATTGTGGTTCCGGTCAATACACCTGTTTACAA
>CBIHQL010000254.1:0-6506 GCA_966211855.1 uncultured bacterium | reverse complement strand
CATCTGTTGACCAGCGGTGAAAGCCTTCAGGATTGAGGTCTTCTTCTCCCAGCATGTTATTGACCATCACTCCTGTACCCGGAATGATATATCCACAGCCTTCGCCATTAGAAGTCGTGACACTGGCGGCATTTCCCTCTGCATCTACCACGCTGATATGAGTCGTGCTGCCCCATTTATTCACACCATTCAATAGTTGAGCTTG
The DNA here is from genome assembly GCA_966211855.1 of uncultured bacterium. GTDB lineage: Bacteria > Cyanobacteriota > Cyanobacteriia > FACHB-46 > FACHB-46 > CBIHQL01. The sequence continues at coordinate 6,301 of CBIHQL010000254.1, read as the reverse complement.
GTACGGGGCAACGCGATCGCTTGTCAAAAATGCCGGTGCTGTTTCTAGATTCTTTAATAGCTCTAAGTTCTCTTTTCTAGCGACATTGGTGAGCCGCATGACATCAGCGAGAATCTTGAGATGGCGATCGCTGCCAAAGGGTATCTCTTTCAAATCAATCGCTGACAATAGCTCCAGTGCAAAGGCAATCAGAGTACCACCAGAACTAGGAGCAGGGTTGGTGAGCAATGTATTACCGCGATAATCAATCATCAACGGTTGTCGCTCAATCACTTGATAATTTTGCAAATCAGCGAGGGTGAGGTGTCCACCATATTGCTCACAGTCGGCTACTAATTGCTGAGCGATCGCCCCTGTATAAAAAGTTTCTACACCCTCTGTTACCAAGCGTTGTAGCGTCTCCCCCAAAGCTGGCATTTTTAACACCATACCGGGCTTCAGCAACTCTCCCTGAGGTGCATAGATCTCTCGACTAGCAGCGGTTGCCATCATGATCGGCTGAAGAATTGTCAGACAATAATGCTGAAAACTATTTAACTCCACTCCTTGATGCGCATAGGCGATCGCAGGTGCTGCCACCACGTCTAAAGGCAAGCGACCTAGGCGTTGATGCACATGAAACAACCCAGCGATCGCGCCCGGAACTGCCATAGAGCCTAAACCAATATGAAACTCTTGCACCGCATCGCCAAAGTTGACATAAACGGGTGCAAAATCTATCTCTGTATGAGGCTTCTTATAACGTGGAGTTTGGGTAAAAAAGTCGAAAAGGATATCTTCTTGCTTAGCCGTATGTGCTAGTAGAAAACCGCCTCCCGCAGGAGATGTCAAAGCAGGCTCAGTTACAAAAGCCGCCATCACAGCCGCGATCGCCGCATCAAAAGCATTGCCTCCCAACTGCAACACAGATAGACCAGCTTCTGCAGTTTTGGGGTGTCCGGCAGCAATCACACCATGAGTGGGTTGAGACATAGAGTATCCTAAGGCTTCTGATCGAGACGAATTGCTTGTTCAAGGGCAGTTTTCTCACGAGCCCGTTGAGCATAAGGTTGCAGTTGGGTTAAGTCCCAACCTGTGAGAATACTCAAATCTTCTAACGTAATGCCGCGCATTAGCATCTCGATACACCAAGTTTGCTGAGCTTGCTCAATCTGCGGTAGCTGTCCTTCGGGAGTGCGGAGATCGCCGACAATCTCCTGCCAGAGCGATCGCAGTTCTCCTTCGCTGAGCGGTTCTGTCTGCGAGTTGATAAATATTGCAGATTCTTTATCTTTGCGACTCTTGAGCCACTGGGTTAATGGGTTGCGGGTATAAGTGCCATAGCGATCGCCCAAAATCCACTGGTTAACAGGCACATGGCGCACAGTCCCTCGCGTTACTTGCAGTAAGTGTTGGCGGCTGTTAGAAATCTGATGCGATCGCTGCAAACCAATGACTTCTGCCGAACTCAACCCTGCCGCAAACAAAACATAGGCGATCGCGTAAGCTTGTGACCCTACTCCTTTAGCTTGTTGCAAAATCGTGTGTACTAGAGACGCAGGTAACTCTGTCACCGTCTCGCTCAGGTGATTGAGAGCCGCGATCGCATCGACTAAGCGAGTATCCCTCAAGATCAATGGTTCCGCATGTTGTGACACAGCTCCATTCAGAAATAGCTCCACCAAATTGTTGAGAAAATCATCCCGGCTCTCCCAAAGCTGATGAAACTCACTGGTAAACTCAATCACCGCATAGCCCAACAACATCCCATTTAACAAACTCGCGAGCTTCTCTGCCGGGAGATGAGTCTGCAACTGACCTCGGTGAATGACCGTTGCTAAGTATTGGGCGACATACTGGTTGGCTGCTGTCAGTCCCTCACCTAGCGCCTGTCGATTTTCTGCCGGATACTGCCCTGCCTCTCCTACCACCGATCGCACAAAGTCTGGCACACGCTCTAAAGCTTGTAGACAAGCATTTGCATACTCTTTGAGGGTTTCGGCAATATTACTCGTCTCGTTGGCCTGTTGGATCAAAGATTCACCCAACTGGTTAAACATAGCCGAATCTTCTAAAACAGCCAAAAGAATGCCATGCTTATTGCCAAAGTGACGAAATAGAGTCACCTCATTCACTTCGGCAAGCTCGGCAATTTGGCGAGTCGTGGTCTCAGTAATGCCTTGAACCGTAAATAGCTCAATGGCTGCATTGATGATGCGCTGGCGGGTTGGGCTTCGTTGAGCAGACATAAATTAAAATGCAAGTGGCACTTGCAATTACTATCTGAGATTGCTAAGCTGTGCAAGTATGACTTGCATCCTCCTACTGTAGCTGTCTTTTTCAACCTAATTTCAGATGAGAACAAAGCCAGTTAAGAGCGAGGGTAAATAAAACCAGTTCTGAAATTTAGTCAGCACTGGCTAAATATTGGCATTCACCAAGGAAATCTATGACCTCTAATTCCGTTATGCCTGTTGCTGCTACAGACAGGCCATCATTGTCGCTGAGCTGGACAAATGTTGCCTTCTTTACTGCATTTCATGCCCTCGCTTTACTGGCACCCTGGTTCTTTTCTTGGTCGGCCTTAGCAGTGACATTGGTGCTCCACTGGCTGTTCGGCAGCATCGGCATCTGCCTGGGCTATCATCGGCTCGTCAGCCACCGCAGTTTCCAAGTGCCCAAATGGCTAGAGTATGTGATTGCCACAATTGGTGCTTTAGCGTTACAAGGCGGGCCAATTTTCTGGGTTGGAGGTCACCGTCAACACCATGCCTATGCTGAGGACGTAGACAAAGATCCTTATTCCTCCAAGCGGGGCTTCTGGTGGAGCCACATACTCTGGATTATGTATCCTCGCGCTGAGTTTTTCGACCCAGAGAAATACTACCGCTATGCCCCCGACCTTGCCCGTGATGCTTACTACCGCTTCCTCGATCGCTACCACCTCTTGCTGCAAATTCCGCTGGGGATACTGATGTACGCGATCGGTGGTTGGTCGTTGCTGATCTACGGTATGTTTTTGCGAGCAGTCTTGTTGTGGCACAGCACTTGGCTGATCAACTCGATGACTCACATCCGTGGTTACCGCACCTACGAAGTTGAAGACAACTCTCGCAATCTCTGGTGGGCAGCGTTAATTACCTACGGCGAAGGCTGGCACAACAACCACCACGCTCAACCCAATGTTGCTCCAGCAGGCCGTCATTGGTGGGAAATTGATGTTACCTGGTGGGCGATTAAAGCATTAAAGTCGGTTGGTTTAGCCAAGAGAGTAGTAATGCCTCCGACTGCTAAGCAAGCTAGTTAATCTGCATTAATAACAGCTCGTTTAATAAACTTAAGTCTTTGGATAGAAATCAAGTCACGCTTGCGTCTATCCGAAGGCTTCTTTTATGAGACAGATTGAGCGATCGCTTTTATTCATCCTGAGCTGCATTCTTCAATCCAGTTTGCAAACTCCTGATCGGATTTGGCTTGATTGCGGAGGAGTGGTTAAGGTTGGCTTTCTAAAATTTCATCATGGCTTTAGGTTTTTAGATACTCTCAAAAGAACAAATTTCATCAATTGACCATAAAATTCAGCCTTTGATGAAAATATTGTGAATGAAAGCTGTCGAGAGAAATGAAGGGAAATTTCTAGCTTTAGGTTGGGAATATCTAGGGTTAACAAAAATTACGTTAGCTACATCGCCAGGTTTCATTTATGGTGCAAAACGCACTCTCAACCGCAGTTGGTCTCTCGCTTCTAACAACGAGTATCTTGATTGGTTCATCGCTGTCAGTAAAGGCCGCTACTCTAACAATCAATCTCTCTGACCAGACAAACTCAAATACTCAAGACTACCCTACGATTCAGGTCACTCTAGACGACACCATCAACCTAGGCAAAGTCACGGCTACAGTTGCAGTTGTACCTGGCATAACGGGATATATTGGTGACTTGCGAGGTGTGTACTTCAACCTTCCCAGCAACATTAGTAATCTACAGATTAATGCTGTCTCTGGTGGGCCATTAACCGCTACCTCTACCAATGGCGACTTCAGTAGTTTTAGCAATAGCGCTAGTCTCCAAGGAATCGGTCAATCCTTCAATATAGGAGCAGAGATTGGTCGGCAAGGTATTGCTAAGGGTGATGATTATCAAACCACTACCTTCACGATCGCAGGTGATGGTTTGACCTTAAATGCTTTTACATCTCAGAGTATCGGCGTTCGCCTGATGAGCGTAGGCTCTCCGACTGGCAATCGCAATCTCAGCAGCAAAACACTGGGGACTGCTCCTCCGATCGTTACCCTACCCACTGATCCTAAGCCTCCTGTTGATCCGAATCCGCCTAGTGACAAGCCTCCCGTTGATCCGAATCCGCCCAGCGACCCGGTTTCGGTACCAGAACCAGCGACTGTGGCAGGTTTAGGTTTAGTGGCTGCGGCATTGGGTATTTCTCGCCGTCGTCAGTCTCCGAAAAAAGCCTAGATTTAGGTTGAAGGGCGATCGCTTGTCACTTTCATTCACCCAAAATTGATAACTTACAAAACTCCTGGTCTACCAATCGGGGGTTTTGTAACTTTGAGAGCTATCTAATTTAATCTGACAATGAGTATGCCACTCTGTACTTTCATATAGATGAACGCCAACGAACTCAATATCCTGACTGAGCGCCTGTGCCTTCGAGAACCTATTCCTGAAATTGCAGATGCTGCCCGTTACCTTGATGCAGCAGTCTCAGCACATCTTATAGGGCGATTCGATTTAGCTGAAGCGTTAATCCGTCTTGCTGATATGCCCACAATTCGGGAGTGGACTGAATCTCTTTGGGGCGCTAACAGCCCCTACAGACAGTATCGAGTTGTGGCGGATGCACCTCCAATTTTGCCAAAGGATCAACGCATTCAGAGTCGAATGCCAACCGCAACCGAGAAACAACTTCTGCATCAGCGGGACGGCTATCACTGTAGATTTTGCGGCATCCCCGTCATCCGCACTGAAATCCGCGATCGCCTCCGCAAAGAATATCCGGACGCATTACCGTGGGGAAGAACCAATCCAGAACAACATGCAGCCTTTCAAGCGCTCTGGTTGCAATACGATCATCTGCTGCCTCACGCCAGAGGTGGCAATAATGATGTAGAAAACGTCGTGATTACTTGCGCACCGTGTAACTATGCTCGTGGCGGTTACACCTTAGAAGAGGTTGGTCTTGCTGACCCCAGACTGCGAGAACCTGTTCGCTCTACATGGGATGGATTAGAACGATTTCGGTGAGCAGGGTTTTTATAAGTGAATCGTTCGTCCCGTGAACTCAATACAGTCGTGAAGATAATCAGCAAAAGTTCGGATTGTTGGGGTAAGCACCTGTATCTCTACCTTTGAGCGATCTTGTATAGGGGATTGAAATGAAGCGTTGGATGATTGGGAGCTTATCTGTACTGGCATGGGGCATGTTGGGAAGTATTGCTGTGGCTGAACCGACACATATCTGCCAGTACGATCCTGACTTAGGAGTGCCTAACCCTTTGGGAATGAGAGCCTATATCACCGTAACCGAAGAGGATGGCAACACAACGTTTTTATTTGAGCAGTTTCCTTCTAACCTCGGTCTTGATATTCCGGCAACGATCGCTTCTATCCGACAATTAACCATGTATGGAGTTGATGTTGAGCAAGCACGACAAATTATGCTCCAAAAGCCAGCTTATTATTCCGAGTTAGTCGGTTACTCAGATCCAGAAGGTTTTACCCAGGTTAATCAAGTTTTAACTTGTCGCTAGTGCAATGTTTAACTCCGAAAAGCTTTCAATGTTCAAGCACCCGGAAAAAGTGAAGCCTTAAAGCCGATCATAAACCAGCCATTTGCCATGTCATCTCTTGACCTGCTCGCAAAGGCACCAGTCCAGACTCAGTGAATGGAACTTCATCGGGAACGCGCCAGGTTGTTTTGGTCAGAGTAATCTGTTCGGTATTGCGCGGGAGTTGATAAAAATCTGGGCCATAGAAGCTGGCGAACGCTTCTAGTTTATCGAGGGCATCAACGCTCTCAAACGCTTCTGCATATAGCTCCATCGCATGTAGAGCCGAATAGCAACCCGCACAGCCGCAGGAACTTTCTTTGCTATCGCGAGGATGGGGGGCGCTATCTGTGCCCAGGAAAAACTTAGGATTACCAGAGGTTGCTGCTTGCAAAAGAGCCAGACGATGCTCCTCACGTTTCAAAACTGGCAGGCAATAAAAATGAGGCCGAATGCCGCCTTGAAAGAGGATATTGCGGTTATATAACAAATGCTGTGGCGTAATCGTTGCAGCGACATTATTGGCAGACAAAAC
>CBIHQL010000253.1:0-6513 GCA_966211855.1 uncultured bacterium | reverse complement strand
ATAGACCCAACTTTTGCTCTAGGATATTACAACTTGGGCATGACCCTAAAAGCGATCGGAGATCTCCCTCATGCGATCGCAGCCTATCGAGAAGCATTGTTTTTGCAACCTAACTACGCTGATGCTCACCAAAATCTAGGGGTTGTTTTGCTCAAAGTAGGACAAGTGCAGGAGAGCTTACAGGCATTTCGACAGGCGATCGCCCTCCACCAACAAAACAACAACCCACTTGAAGCAGAAAGATTACGTCAAGGATTGCAAGAGATGGGGTTCTCGGTATAGGTAGAACTCGGCATAGGTAGAAGAGGTGGGAGCCTGAAGTATTTGCGGAATTACGAGATAAAACCTTGTTGTAATAATACGGACGCTAAATATGTCAACCTCTCAAAAATAGGACGGTTATAAAAACTGGAGGGTGATGAGTTAGCGCAGTGTTCTAATCAAGGCTCCAGTGATGAACTATCAGTTACTCTCTCGTGTCGGGCTATTGCTAAGCTTGGCAACTCTCACAGCCTGCAATTTACCTAGCGATCGGTTGGTGAATGCTCAGAAACCGAATCAAAGCGATCGCACTCCTACTACTCAGCAAACCAATGTTGTTGGTCTCTCTTTGGTCAAAAAGGATAATCTCACGGGTGAGTACCGAGGAGAGATCTATCCGATCGCCCTTCTGATTAATGGTCGTTATGTGGATGTCAGTACGGACGTAACGACTTTTGTTCGAGATGATTTCTCGGAAGAGGTGTTGCTGAGAAACTTTGGTAATCAATCTCTGTTGAGCGCAGTGCAGGATTTTACGGTTTTGAACCAAGGTGAGAAACTCGGAGAATTTCAGATTCAGAAACTAGGAATTAGCCAATTTGCCTGTTCGACAAAATTAACAGGGCAAGGAAATTTCTCAACTGAACAAGCCCTGGAAACTGTGTTTAATAGCCTGCCAGAAGATCAAGTCGGTAGCTTTGCAGGCTCGATTGGCAATAAAAAGTTTGATGAATCTTGGCGTTGGACGATCGCCCTCAGCCAATACTATCCAGCCAAAACTGCTGCGATCGCGACTCCAGATGCCACAGCCGAAGCGAAATATCGCCAAGACCTCACGACCACTGCCAACGCTCTCTTCTCCCAAGATCCACAATTGCAGAATGTGGCGGGTGAAACCGTCGTAGAAGACATCTCGATAGTAGATCTCAACCAAGACGGTCAGCCAGAAATTTACGGCTTGGTGCGTAAAGGTGTTGATCCCAAGAATCAATCTTCTAGAGAATCGCGAGATGCAGGTATAGTCGGCGCTTATGCCAATGTCTGGCTGACGTATAGTAATCAGCAACCCCAGACTTTAGCCAGCCAAGTCACACCCTACAGAGCGATCGCCGCTCGACCTGCCTATGATTTGATTACCACTGTGGATATTAACGGCGATGGTATTCAAGAAGCGATCGTGAAAAACACAGGCTATGAAAGCACGAGCTTTGGTATTTACGAGTACCAAGGCAATCAACTCAAACAGGTATTCTCAGGGGCGGGTTACGGGTGCTAGCTCAAGCAGGGGGCAACTCTATAGAGATGGGGCCGAGGATACCTTTGCGGAAGTCATTGAGGATTTGCCGAGCTGTGCGTTCTACATCATTTTGATATTTTTGCTCTGCCAACGCATGGAGATAAGATTCACCTGTAAATTCGGTTGGATCTAGCTCATAGCGCGATCGCAACGGATTTCCTAGCAAAGCCTCTGGGTGGTTGGCCTGTAAGTCTTTCAGCATATCAACCAAACTAGCTGTAATCCGTTGATTGTCATAAGCGGCTTCGCCAATGTCATCACAGATCGCTAATTTGAGAGCAGCTTCCTGGTTGTTGAGCTTGGATGGCAGAACCCCAGGTGCATCCAACAATTCAATTTGGTCAGAGATTCTCACCCAGCGGAGTTGTCGCGTCACCCCAGCCCGCCGCGCACTCTCCACCACTCGCCGCTTTAGCAACCGATTAATTAGTGCTGACTTACCGACATTAGGGAAGCCCAACACCACCGCTCGCACCGGACGAGGCAACATACCCCGATCGCGTCGTCGTTGATTCATTTGAGCACCCGCGTTCTGAGCCGCCTGAGCGATCGCCTCAATGCCTTTGCCGTGTTGAGCATCCGTAAACAGGGCTTCCTCACCCCTCTCACGGAACCACTCAATCCAGCGATCGCGCATCTGCACCGGAATCATATCCATCCGATTCAACACCAACACTCTCGCCTTGTTGCCAATCCAGTGCGGTACTTGCGGGTGATGAGTACTCAGGGGAATCCGAGCATCACGCACTTCGAGCACTACATCGACCAGCTTGAGTTGGCTCAACAGCGCTTTCTCGGCCTTGGCGATGTGACCGGGATACCACTGGATGGCAGGAGTTGTCATAAGTCAGTGAGCCAGATTTGTGAACGCAGACTTCTTATTATCCTAGCGATCGCCACTCTTGCAACCAAATGAATGCCCCCAGTAATTTTTCGCCCAGCTAGCCCATCATGTCTGCAACTGTCTAGGCTGTAATGAGCAACTGTCTTGGTTTAGATCTTCAGTTTTTAGGGGCGATCGCACCTGGTTAGGATTCATTCAGCAAATCCAATACTTCTTGTTCAACCGCTCTAGACCGCGTCAGATCTAAGGCATCTTGATCTGCCAGTTCAATAATTTCTGCAAGGCACTGCCGTACTTGTTGAGCAATATCAGGTTGTCATTGACGCAGTTTAGTATCGAGTTCTTGAACTAAAGCATCCATTGCAAAGGGTTACAGCATAAAGGTGTTGGTGGTTCTATGGTAATGCACTTGTCTTGAGTGAAAATCAAAATTTTTTAGTAGTCCGAAAGTTAGATTCATGCCAACTTATGGGATCAAAGCCTAGGAAGTTTTTTACTATCGAAGAATCAGACTTGAATTCTCATCAAAACACTTTTTTAGCCATGTCTTCTTTAACCACTGAACAGGAAAAAATTGTTACGGCTTTTGTGACTGCGCTTGCTCAGCAAGAGGAATCTTTGCCTCAGGGGTTACAAAAACAGCTCCATGCCATTGGTCAAAACTTGGAGGCTCGGTCTGTGGAATTACCCGTGATTGCAGCCAGCCTCCCGAATTTGAATCATGCCTACCAGTCCGCTCTAAACGACCCTCAAACAGCAAAAGGCGAACAAGAAGTAACCTTTGTTTCCACAAATCAAGATCACAGTACCAAGCTTCGGGAGCACGCGATCCAAGTTCTCACAGATCCAGACCCAGTTCAAGCAGCTCAGCGCCACCAATCTCGTGGGTTAGGACAAATTGCTTCAAATCCTCTGAAGCGGTTTTTTGGTAGAGGCTAGAAAGGGATGCCGATTATGAAGCACGGGTGATTTATTCTTGATTGCGATCGCTCTAACATTGCTTCATCAAGTAGCGCGATATGTATGTTGGAAAGCTTGATAGAACGCGATCGCACTTAGATGGCTCATCATAGAAAGTTGAGGATTCTGAAGCTGGGGATAACTATGACAACTAGAGAACTCATTCAAGCAGAAATTGATCAGCTTCCTGAAGAATCCCTAGAAGAGGTCTACCGCTTACTCAAGAACTTTACTCAAGCGAGACAACAGCAACCACAGAGCCTGATGGCTAAACTCAAAAGCATCAAGATTGATGCTCCAGAAGACTTCTCGACTAATTATGAGTTGTATATAAGCGGGGAAAAGCGTGGCGAGCCGGATCTTCGTTGATACAGGTTTTGTAATTGCTCTCATTAACCAGCGTGATCAATACCATCAGCAAGCCCTGGCACTCGCGGATCGGTTGGAAAATATGCCTTTGCTGACAACAGATGCAGTGTTATTAGAAATTGGTAATGCACTTGCACGTGACTACAGGCAGTCTGCGGCTGAAATTATTGAATATTTTCTATCTGCCAGCGAAGTTGAAATTGTTCATCTCACCCCAGAGCTGTTAAGGGCAGGGTTAACCCTTTATCAGCAGTATCAGGATAAAGCTTGGGGATTGGTGGATTGTGTGTCATTTGTAGTGATGCAAAGAATGGGCGTTAATCAAGCTCTAACGTTCGATCAACACTTTATTCAAGCGGGATTTCAACCTTTAACAGCGTAAGGTTGATTAGCTCATGATCGATAACGAGTGCGCTAGGGCACACCTGCTGAGTTCGGTAAGCCGTACAGGGCGATCGCTTGTCAGTGACATTTTGTTGCGGGTAAATTAGCACTCAGGAAATGAGAGTGCTAACGCTGAGCGGGCGATGAACGTAAGGACTGTTCACTCCACAACAGCAAGCATTCGTTGGGTTAGTTCCCCAGTGTGGTCAACTGTCCCATCATTTCTTCCTGGCAACTTTTATTCATTGGTCTAAACTAAGTCGCTTTTGTTGGAAGCGCGTGGAGGATTGTACATGGCTGCTGTTTCTTTAAACGTGTCAACTGTGAAGCCCTTGGGCGATCGCATTTTGGTGAAAGTCACTGAAGCTGAAGAGAAAACCGCTGGTGGCATTTTGTTGCCTGACACCGCTAAAGAAAAACCCCAAGTTGGTGAAGTCGTAAGCGTGGGTGCTGGAAAGCGGAACGATGATGGTTCCTTCCAAGCGCTGGAAGTGAACGTAGGCGACAAAGTGCTCTACTCCAAGTACGCTGGCACCGATCTCAAGTTGGGTGGCGACGATCATGTGCTGCTGCGCGAGCAGGACATCTTGGCAACCTTGGCATAGAACGCTACACCACATCCTCTCAATATTTTCTGAACTCGGAGTTAAAGTTGCATGGCTAAGTACATTACTTACAACGAAGACGCACGTCGGTCTTTAGAGCGCGGTTTTGATGTTTTGGCAGAAGCCGTTGCAGTCACCTTGGGGCCCAAAGGCCGCAACGTGGTGCTGGAGAAGAAGTTTGGTGCGCCTCAGATCGTCAACGATGGTGTAACGATCGCCAAAGAAATCGAACTCGAAGACCACATCGAAAACACCGCTGTTTCTCTGTTGCGTCAAGCGGCTTCCAAGACCAACGACGCAGCAGGTGACGGTACCACCACCGCGACCGTATTGGCTCACGCGATTGTGAAAGAAGGTCTACGCAACGTAGCTGCGGGTGCTAACCCCATCGCCCTCAAGCGCGGGATCGACAAGGCGGCTGGATTCTTGGTAGACAAAATCAAAGAGCACGCTCGTCAAGTCGAAGATTCCAAAGCGATCGCGCAAGTCGGTGCCATCTCTGCGGGTAACGACAACGAAGTCGGTCAGATGATTGCCGATGCAATGGACAAAGTCGGTCGCGAAGGCGTGATCTCCCTGGAAGAAGGCAAGTCCATGACTACCGAACTCGAAGTCACCGAAGGGATGCGCTTCGACCGCGGTTACATCTCTCCTTACTTCGCCACCGATACCGAGCGGATGGAAGCGGTTCTCGACGACCCCTTCATCTTGATCACCGACAAGAAGATCACCTTGGTACAAGACTTGGTGCCTGTGCTGGAGCAAGTGGCTCGCGCAGGTAAGCCTCTGCTGATCATCGCGGAAGACATCGAGAAAGAAGCACTGGCTACCTTGGTGGTGAACCGTCTGCGTGGTGTGCTGAACGTGGCTGCGGTGAAGGCTCCTGGCTTTGGCGATCGCCGTAAAGCAATGCTAGAAGACATCGCTGTGCTGACTGGCGGTCAACTAATCACCGAAGATGCAGGTCTAAAGATCGACAGCGCTAAGCTCGAAAGCCTGGGCAAAGCTCGCCGCATCACCATCACCAAAGAAAACACCACGATCGTGGCTGAAGGTAACGAAGCTCAAGTGAAAGCTCGTTGCGAACAAATCCGCCGTCAATTGGATGAAACCGATTCTTCCTACGACAAAGAGAAGCTGCAAGAGCGTTTGGCTAAGCTCTCTGGTGGTGTGGCTGTAATCAAAGTAGGTGCTGCAACTGAAACCGAAATGAAGGATCGCAAGCTCCGCCTGGAAGACGCAATCAACGCGACCAAAGCTGCGGTTGAAGAAGGGATTGTTCCTGGTGGTGGTACCACGCTGGCTCACTTGGCTCCTCAACTGGAAGCTTGGGCAACCTCCAGCTTGGCTGACGAAGAGTTGACGGGTGCTCTGATTGTGATGCGTGCCTTGTCTGCTCCGCTGAGCCGCATTGCTCAAAACGCCGGCCAAAACGGTGCGGTGATCGTTGAGCGCGTGAAAGAGAAAGACTTCAACGTCGGCTACAATGCGGCTTCTGGCGAGTTCGTAGATATGTTTGAAGCAGGTATTGTTGACCCTGCGAAGGTGACTCGCTCGGCTCTGCAAAACGCAGCTTCGATCGCGAGCATGGTGCTGACCACCGAGTGCATTGTGGTTGACAAGCCCGAACCCAAGCAGGCTCCCGCTGGTGCAGGCGCAGGCATGGGCGGCGGTGACTTCGACTACTAATTGCTAGTCACTAGTCACGATCGCTAATTAATCTCAACCCTCATCTCCTCGGAGGTGGGGGTTTTTGCTATTTATGCAGTAACGAGAATGTCAGATAGTGGGGC
>CBIHQL010000252.1:0-6517 GCA_966211855.1 uncultured bacterium | reverse complement strand
CTCCCACCTGCCATCAATCAGAACCTATCGAGAGCCACTTTACGCAGATGGAGCTGTCATGAATTTGACTTGGTTGCTTGTTGAACTAACTGTCCTAACTTTGGCTAAATTAGCTTATATTAATCAAGGTTTATTTTCTGGTTTCTCAATTCAGCAAATAGTATCGTTTAGCCGTCTCGCTTTAGCATTTGGCGTGAGGAGATTCACAGTATGACATCCAAATTTCTGTCTGCCTCCCTGTTTACCAGGCTGGGGCAGTTGCTTTTGTTGGGCGGACGTCATTGGTGGATATCAGCCCTACTGTGGGTGGTGATGATTGCCCCGGCTCGGGCTGAGTTAGAAATGCGGGTGGCGATCGAAGAAGGTGTGAGCCAAGTCCAGGTAGGTACCTCAACTCCTGGTGTTGTCCGCAACGGAGCCGGACAAACCCTGGCCCAAATTGCCCCCGGCACTGCGGTAGACGCTCAACTCCTCGCCGGAACTGTGAGCCTACAAGGGCAAACAAAAGCCGATCAGTTGTGGATTGAACCGACCAACGGCGGCTATGTTTGGATTGGCGATCGCTGGTATCGTGGTCGCGCCCGGCTGGTTCCTACCGCAAATGGTTTAACGGCTGTCAACCACGTTGATTTAGAAGAGTATCTCTATAGCGTTGTCGGTGCCGAAATGGTGCCAAGTTGGCCTCAAGAAGCCTTAAAAGCTCAAGCCGTGGCTGCTCGCTCCTATGCCTTATACCAACGCCAAAAATCTGCGAATAGCGTTTACGATGTGGGAGATACCCAGGCGTGGCAGGTTTACACAGGTCTCGAAAAGGAGACATCCACAACTCAAGCGGCTGTGAATGCAACGGCAGGCCAAGTGCTGACCTACAGCGGACGGATTATTGAAGCCGTATTCCACTCTTCATCAGGCGGTCACACCGAGAATGTTGAGGATGTCTGGAGCCAACCGCTGCCTTATCTCCGAGGCGTTCAAGACTACGATCAGGGGACACCTGTTTATCAGTGGACTAAGACATTTACGAATAGTGAGATCAGCAGTCGGATCAGCGGTGTTGGCAACGTTTTAGAGATGCAACCGCTGAAAAAGACACCTCAAGGTCGGGTTGTCTCTCTCAAAGTCATTGGTGATGCAGGTAGCCGAACCTTAACAGGTGCCGCTCTGCGAGATGCTCTAGGCTTGAGAAGCACCCTATTTACCGCCACAGCGATCGCGGGTGCTGGTAATAAAGGGAATAGTGGCCCTGGCTTTCAAATTGAGGGTCGTGGCTTTGGTCATGGCTTAGGGTTGAGTCAGTGGGGTGCTTACAACCTGGCTCAGAAGGGTATGAACTATCAACAAATTGTCTTGCACTATTACAAAGACACAGCCCTCTCAAGAATTCAAGTACAGTAACTTGAATTCGGCTCCCCTTCCCTCGTAGGGAAGGGGCTGGGGGTTAGGTCGATCTCTCAACGTTATTTCGATTCATTCAATCGTTGCTGCCACTCTGCGTCAATTTGAGCCGATCGCTCTACGTCTTGTTCAAGTAGATCTGTTTCGGTGGTGTAAACCAAATCTTCTTGTTGAATCACTGTTTCAGCGGCAAATTGCTGAGCATAAGTGAGTTTGCGTTGTAGATCGGGGTTGGCTTGGCTGAGGGATAGCGCTTGTTGACGGCGAGCTTGGTTGCGGCTGTCAATTTGCCGATTGCGCCACTGAATCCAGAAATAGCGTACTAGGGGAATTGCTAGAAAAGCTGTGCCATAGCCTAGAAGCACCCAGTAAATAGATTGCACAAAGGCTACCAAACCGCCTAAGGAAGCTGCTGCTGTACCGTCGGCTAGCAAACTACCTAAGACGAGCGCACCCACTAAGTTGAGGCAACCTAAACCCACCGCTAACATAATTTGCCCAGACCCAGCGGCACTAAATCGCCAAGGGATCTCTTCTAAGAAAGGGGAGACTGAGCGAGGGCGGGCTTTCGCGACGGTTGTCTGCAACTCTGGGAAATGATAGACAATCCCACCTTCGGGGCTAACTTCTGGGCGACCGTTGAACCGAGATAAAACAGGAATCATGTAGGCTTCATATTCCCGGTCATATCCTTGCCCCAAATCATCAAGGTAGGGAGCAATTTGCTCAGCGACCACAGCACCCCGCTGGTTGCGGATCACTGTTGCGATCGCTTGCCAGCGACGGTCTTCTAAATCAGCATTGGGGTTACCATCACCAAACAAAAAGGAGAAGATCGCTTCGAGGAAATTGAGCTGATTGGGTTCACTACTGCGACCCCGCGATCGCCGCGTAGACCGTCGTTCGTCGTAGTTGGGATAAAAGACCCAGAAGAAATCGGGAGTAAACCAGAAGTTGGGCAAAAAGACAGCGCCACCCCCACCGCCGCTATAACCGCGATCGTCATTGTCTCTGGAACTGCTGGCATTCAGGCTGAGAACAATGACGGCGATCGCCACAAAGATCAGCACGATAGAGAGCAGTAAAACAATGCCGAAAGAGATGCGGATGATATAAAACAGAACCCGCCAAATTTTCTCCCATGTTTCTTTCAGCCGCAATCGCCAGAATTTATTGCGCAGAACGGTGCGAAAGTTTTTGGGAAATAGATAAACAACTTCACCCGATTCTGCTACTTGCAGATGACCACTAGTGTCAGAGGCTAAGGCCAGTAAGCCTTGTTGAGCCAAGTTAATATCTAACCCTGCTTGGGTTGCCACATCTCCGACTGTGACACGGTAGCCGAGTTTTTCTACCGCCCGCATAATCGTGGGATTTGGAGCCATTTGCACCTTCACCCTCAGAAGAAACTGTTGGAATACTTCTAGTGTGACATTCCGAAGCGTTCTCCTGCATCAAATACGGCTTGAGAAAGTGTCTGGTGAAACCCGATGTTAAATGATTCTGAAGAGATGCTTACCTGCGGAATCTACGGACTAAGATGAAAACATTCAGGCGATCGCTATGGTTAGAGGCAAACTAAACAACATAGTGAGACTGTTGCTATCAGGGATGCATCAACTGCCGTAGGAAACACAAGTTGATCGAAAAGCGCTTAACTGTCGGAACTCAAGAGAAGAAGCTGTCTGACAACTCTAGCCTAGAGTCGTGAACTTGGAATCTGTATCCGTCTCAAACTATTGACAATTCACGGCTGAAGCCTTGAGTGCCGTACTCAGGTTGGCAGAAAACTCGATCGTATGGGCAAACGGTGCTGTGCCAGAGCAGGTCATGCGGGTTTTGTTGGTTCTCCGGGGGGAAGACCAAGTGTTGGATTTGACGACTAAACTGCTACCTGTCCAAGATAAACCTGTTGCTGTGACTGAGTTGCTATCACCACTGCTCAGCTGCCCTGAGAGGTAAGTGGCGTTGGCAACAGTGCCAGTTGCTGGGTTAATACGAGCTAAAATCGCGACTTTCCGGCCTCCACCTTGCCCGTAGCTAGTCATCCACCCAGTTGTGGCAAAGCGGCGGAAGTCTTGGCTGCTTGTGCCTTGGGTACCATTAGAACCGAATACCCCATACAGCAGGCTACCACCATCCCAGATTAAGCCGTAGCCGCTACCGTCATCGCCAGTTACTTCATAGTCAGATTTACACCAAGTTCGACGACCATTGTCGAAGCGAATCATGCGGGGGTCTTTATTGATTGAGGAAACTTGTTGATAGCCAATGTAAATGCTGGCTGTACCGAAACGCACGACTGGCCCACCTTTGGCTTTAATGGTAGCTTCACTGTCGCTACAGTTAAACGCTACAGACCTACCCACAGAAGCGATCGGTGCTGCATTGGTGGTGCGGGATGTGAAGCTTTCACTGGCTAACCAGAAACTTCCGCTTAACCCAACTAAACTGGCTAAACCAAAAGCTTTGACGCGATCGCTTACAGGCGGAAATGCGGTTGGTGTAAGCAAACTAACATGATTGGCTAATTGCTGAGTCTGCTGTTGGCGCATGGGTTTGGGTTGCTGCCCCAAGACAGCAGACAGAAAACGCTTCATCATGAGAAATTTCTCCAGATTTCGTCAAAAGTTCCGGTTCACCGCTTTTGCATAGCAATCGACTAACAACTCTCTAGACCAGCGTGAAAGTTAGAAGCTGCAATCTAGTGAATTGCTCTTGAACCATGAGCTAAGGCTATGTGAAAGCGGGGCGGATGCACCTGTCTGGAAGTAAAACCGATCCGAAAGCTACTCCGGGGAAGATTCAGTGTTTAAGTTAATTCAGCTTTCGGTTGGTCATTGGTAGATTTGGTAGACCGAGAGCAATCTAGCCCAAGCCTGTTTCTAAATGTTTCAGAAAATTTACTGAAATTCGCAGAAAATTTACACTTCCTTTAAGTAATTCGGTCTAATTTCTCTGTAGTTAGCTATATTTTTCAAGGGTTTCCTGGCTTCATAAATTCGTTTCTCCAAAAATATCCGGGTTTTTCGTAAAGTTCATGAAGAACATATAAAGATGTTGTTTACAACTTCTTGTATGCAAAGAGTGCCAAGTCTAAAAGTCACATTGGGTCTTCTATTCAGTCCTCTGGTAGGACTTAGTGTGTTGAGCCTGCCGAGTTGGGGATCTCCAGTTCGTTTAGCTAAAGCTGAGATTGATGCGCCTTTATGCTATATGCGGACTCCAGATCAAGGGCTTCTAGATTTGAGCTATTTATGTGGCCCTCAGGAAACAACTCGTGAACCGACCAACCCTCAAGTCGTGGTACTGGATGTCAAGCGATCGGGAAATCAAGTGGTGGGGCAAGTCCGGAATGACACGGGTAAACCAGTCAGATTTGTGATTGTGAACTATGCGGTGGCTTCAAGCACAGGAGCCGCAGAGTCAAACTTCACCTTTGTCACACCGGAAACCCTTGCCCCCGGAGCAGTTGGGAAGTTTCAGGGCTCTCTCAATCAACCTGGAGCAGTCAATATCACATCCGTAGAATGGGATGCTCAAGATCCACAATCTCCCTCTGCATCCTGAAGATTGATCACCGTTGGGCTGCGGCTAATTGCAAGCTTGTCGGTTTAGGCACTCAGCCCTTTTAGAGTGATTTGCTGTTCATTGACAGTCAAGTTTTTGCTTTGAATTAAAACGTTGAAGTTCCCTAAACCCATAGGATTGATCAAAGCGTGGAGCGTTTCTCGGCGGCTCAAGATAGCCTGCAACGATTGGTTAGGGGTGGGATTGGAGAGAGCCGCGATGCGATCGCCTAAACCTAAAGCCATGAGAAACAAGCCTTGTTGAATGAGGCCAACAGACTGTAAACCATAGCGATCGCCCTTTCGCTCTAGGGCTGTGAAATCTACGTGGGCAGTAATATCTTGCTCACCCACATACACATAAGGATTGTTGTGGTGGCTATGTTGGTAGTAGCACTGCAGTGTGCCCTGGTTGCGCATGGGGTTGTAATAGCGATGGGCAGGATAGCCATAGTCAATGGTTAGGAGATATCCACGATGTATGCGATCGCTGACAGTTTGCAACCAGTTGAGCGCTGCGAGATTGACTTCGGTGCGGTAACCATCAGGATAGGCTCCAGATAGTAGATCAATGCCAATCAGCTCAAAATAGGTTGCTAGTTCTGGGGTGGAGAGATCTCCGAGTTGTTCATTAAATTGAGGTGAATCTCCCGGTGTGGCAGTCACATACACTTCTTGTAACTGACCATCCGCGATCGCAATTTGGTGAACAGGAAACGCGTCAACTAACTCGTTCGAGAAACAACATCCAGTAATAGAATCGAGGGGAATCTCTTCCCAAGTACACCACTGAACTGGAACTTCAGAAAGCTCTACTTGAGCCTGGAGGCGTTGCTGTTGTTGCGATCGCAGGGTCGGTGATTTCTCGACAATGACATAGGCGATCGCTTGAAAACAGTCAGAATGATGCTGCTTGAGATAGCGCAAAATATCAGTGGCGAGTAGACCCTGTCCCGCTCCCATCTCGACTAAGGTAAAAGGCGCAGGGCGATTGAGAATCTCCCACATATCTACAAACTGCAAAGCCAGCATTTCCCCAAAGTCAGTACCCAGGTGCGGAGAAGTGAAAAAGTCTCCCTGCGCACCAATTTTGACAGCTTTGGTCGAATAGTACCCATGTTGCGGATGGTAGAGTGCCAAGTCCATGTATTCCGCAAAGGTAATCTGCTGATTAGGGCTGTTCGCGATCTGTTGCGCAATCAGCTTACATAGGGCTGAGTTGCCGAGGGTGGGGGTAAATGACTGTTCTGACATACCCTTGAGCTTACCGTAATTTTTGCTTGCTAGAGTTTGCGATCGCCTAACTCTATTTTGTTGAGGCAGAAGGGAGGCATTTTGAGCCAATTGTTCAAGTAAATGAGAAATTCAAAATCTTTGGTTTCAGTTTGGTGGTGATATACAAGTAGATCAAATCATTAATCTTGAAAACTTAAAAGGTAGCCAAGAATTTTATGTAGTCATTTTTTAAGCAACAACTAAAACCACCAACAAATCGAACTCCAGGGACTCAGGTAAAGCCGACCCATAGTCAAATAAATAGTTTTATTTTAAAT
>CBIHQL010000251.1:0-6518 GCA_966211855.1 uncultured bacterium | reverse complement strand
ACCCCGAGCCCGATTAATTGCTGCGGTGCTCAGAGGCGTGAGCTTGAAGGGCGCTGATTTGTCGGGAGCTAACCTCAGTGGGGCTGACTTGAGTGGCGCGAACTTAAGCGGAGCTAACTTGAGCGGGGCAAATTTGAGTGGAGCTAACCTGAGCCGTGCCAATTTAATGGATGCGATCGCCAGAGCTGCTGACTTGAGCCGTGCCGATTTGGTAGAAGCCGACCTCAGCCAAGCCAATTTAGTCGGAGCCAAGCTGCGTGAGGTCAACCTGATCAAAGCCAACCTCAGCCGTAGCAGCCTGGGTGAAGCCGATTTGCACGGTGCCAACCTCTACCAGGCCAACTTACGCCGCGCTAATTTATACGGTGCTGATTTAATTGGAGCCACGCTACACGGCGTTGATTTAAGCGGTGCTGACTTAATTGGAGCAAGTTTGATTCGGGCTGATCTATCGGAGGCCAATCTCAGTGCTGCTGACTTGAGTAATACGAACCTGTTAGGTACTGACTTGAAAGGTGCTGATTTAACTGGAGCCACACTACCAGAAGATCAAGCTCGGTCTTAATGTGAATCTAGCACTGCCACAAAAACCTGTGTGATAATTCTCAGTAATTGTTAAGGCTAAAAAATTGATGCAGTGGTATAGCGATTTTTTAGAGGCACTTAATAGTTATGACTATGACAAGTGCGAAATGCTCCTTAAGGCTAGGCCCGAAATTTCAACACAAAATAATTTCCAAAAAGCCAATATTTGTGTAGCCATAGGCGACTACTGTACACAGGTATCAAAATATCAAGAAGCAATTCAAGAATATTCATCAGCGATCGCAGCATATGATGAAGAAATCGCTGTAGAACCTACTAATCTATCTACTCTCGAAAATAAGCTTTTAACTCTATTTCGTTTAGCAAATCTGCAGAATCGAGTCAATCAAACTGTAGAAGCTCTAGCAAGCTGCCAAGCAACAGTCACTATTTGCAATCAGATTATCGCAAAAGTTTTATCAGATAAAGCAAATGCGATTCATTTAATGGCAGATATTCAAAATCGGCTAGGGCAGCAGAATGATATCCTGACAAGTTATCAAGCTGCTTTAGAGACTTATGATCAAGCCCTTGACTTAACTGTAGAAACTAAATCTAGCCAAGATTCTCTGCTCTCTAATATTGACGCACGAGTTAATCAGGCAGTTGTATTTTCAAAAATAGCCGATTTCTACAGTGAGGATAACCCTACTGAAGCTTTAAAGAACTATCAAGCTTCAATTTCTATTTACGATGAAATCCTTGAATCTAATTCGAGTAATATTAATGCTTTAAGCAATCAGGCAACAGCAATTCGCAATCTTGGTAATGTGCAATATGACTTGGGAAATATCCAGGCAGCAATTGCAAGTTATCAACGGTCAGTTGCTCTATACGACAAAGTGCTTAAATTCAATCCTCAAAGTATCAATACGCTTCAAAATAAAATTATGGCTTTGTTAGTGCTAGGGGATACACTAGCAGAAGTTTCTCAACAGCAAATGGCTTTAGAGTATTGGCAATTGGCTCAACAAAGCTTAGCTCTTGCATTTGAGATTGCTCCTGATTATGAACGCTTATATCAACTAGATCAGTGGTTGCAAGAGCGGTTATAGCCATTTGGGAGCAATGATTTAAAGCTAGATTACTCCTGTAAGGCACGTTGTCTGAAATTCTAGAAATTGTTCGAGATATTCGACGTTGACAGTACTATTACCAAGCTTGGATAGATGCATGAAGGGTTTGAAAATAAACCCTAACTACTAACTTCAACAAAAATGAGCGAGAATCCCCATCCGTCTTACGGTGGGGAGGGATAGCGAGGCGGATGAAGGGTTCGATGCCCTGAAAGCCGCCAATGGTGTATGATTGAGTCATCAAAACTTCACCTCTTGAAGAATGCCGCAAGTCCTTACAGTTAAGTGCAAGCTGGAAGTACTGCCAGAACAAGTTGAAAAGCTTGAAGCGGTACTTTCTGGTTTTGCAAGCTGCTGTGAGTATGTGAACCAAAACACGCCTGCCAAGTTGACCAATCGGACGGCTATGCAGGCACTGATTTACAAAGAAGCTAGAGCGCATTCTGGGTTGTCTGCTCAGATGACGATTCATGCCATTCGCAGAGTGTGTGCTAATCGTAAAACCGCTAGAGACAAGGGTAGAGCCGTCGAGAATTTTGCTCCAACCTCTGCGGATTACGATGTCCGAACCTTCACTTTTAAGGAAAAGGAATGGGCAGTCACACTTACCATGCTGAAAGGTCGTGAAAAGTTTAGGCTGCTTACTGGCAACTATCAGCGAGGTAAGCTGACTGGGCAGCAGCCCAAAACCGCAACACTGGTGAAGCGAAAGGATGGAGGCTACTACCTCCACGTTCAGCTTGAGTCGGAACCGCCCCAGCCCCAGAAAACAGACAAGGTGTTGGGGATTGATTTGGGCAGAACAGACATTACGGTTACCTCTGAAGGGGAGAAGCATAGCGGCAAGGAAATCACCCAAGTTAGAGACAAATACGCAAAGGTTAGAGCCTCTGTGCAGAAGAAGGCTTCCAAAGGCACACGCAGTTCTCGCAGGCGATGCAGAGGATTGTTGAAACGGTTGAGTGGAAGGGAGCAGAGGTTTCAGGCTCTTGTCAATCACACCATTAGTTATCGTCACATCCAACACGCAAAAACGACAGGGCAAAAAATCGCTCTGGAAGACTTGACCGGAATCAGGGAACGTACCAATGAATTGCCACGCTCTAAGACAGAACGTAGACGGTCGAATAGCTGGGCGTTCCACCAGTTGCGCCAATTCATCACCTACAAGGCGGTGAAATTTGGCGTGGAGTTGATTCTGGTTGACCCGCGCTATACCAGCCAAACCTGTCACCATTGCCTGCACATTCACCCGCTCAGAGTCGAATCCTACAGAAGTGGCAAAAGTTTTCGGTGTGGACATTGTGGTTGGCATGGCGATGCAGATGTAAATGGTGCAAAAAATATTTCAGCTATCGGGCACCTTTTAGCCGTGCCTGGAGGTTCGGGACTGGCTTGCTCATTGAGTGATCATGTCTCAGGGCTACTGAAATCCCCACGCTCAGCGTAAGCAACGTGGGGAAGGTTAACAGGGCTTTTCTTTTCTTGAATAATGCTGATGCTGCCATCGGCTTCCATATAGGCGGCTTTAACATCTGCAAGTTTCTCAATGCCTTGGTGCCGGAGCTGGCTCATGAGTTCGTCTTCGGTGATCAGTTCACGTTGCATATTGCGCCGTAGGAGAAGCCCTCGACTCACGAGTAGTAGAGGGGGTGGATTGAGAAACTTTTGGATGACGGGTAGCCGATAACCGAGCCAATTTAAGGCGTAGCTCCAAAAAATTACGGTGCCTACCAAAACAGCTCCATCAGTGATTGAGGTGTAGTCTCGTGCCATCGCATTTTGGGCGGCCTCGGCAAACAAGACAACAACGAGCAAATCTGTAATTGCGAGACTGCCAAGTTGTCGACTCGGAAGAAAGCGCAACACCCCAAACAATACCAAATAGACAATTGACCCCCGAATAAACAGCTCAATCACTGAGACACTAGGGACAAATAGTTCTTGCCAATCAATACCGAACAGCATATCCATTACTACCCACACCTACCGAAGTTTTGGCTGCAATTTTTGCCAGGAAGTCAAAGACAATCGGGGCGAATTTCTCGACCAGAAATAGACTCCATTCGTGATACGTATCGTCTACAACAACCATCTCGGCATGAGGAATGCGATCGCAAAACTCTCGACCCGCCTCTAGCGGTGTAGTCATGTCGTTGGCTCCCCACACAACTAGAGAGGGAGCTTGAACCTGGGAGATATCAGCCCTTAAGTCTTCTTCTAGAGCGATTTTGAGAGTTTCAATCACATTGGGCAGATTGAATAAACAGTTATAACCAAAGGCTTGAAAAATCTGTTGCACTTGCGGCAAACGAATTTGCCACATTTGCGCTGACATCTCTACAGCCCGTCGCGGTAATACTTCTAAAACTGAGCCTGATGGGATTCCGGTGCTGTCTACAAGGGTGAGACTGGCGATCGCGCTGGGCAACAGATTGGCAAGCTTGACCCCAATACCGCCCCCCAAGGAATGCCCAATCACATGAACCTGAGGTAAGTTGAGGGCGTTAATAAAATCAACTAATAGATGAGCGTAGTCATCGTAATTCCAGACAGATTGTGGCCCGGTTGACTTGCCAAACCCAGGTAGGTAAGGGGCAACAATGGGGTGGCGCTGAGCAAGGACGCTGAGCAATTCTTGATAAGGTTCTACAGACACTGACCAGCCATGAATGAACAGGATGGGGATACTGCCCGAATGCGTGAGGCCACCTGTGAAGTAAGAGATATTGCAGCCTGTGATGTGGATTTGTTTCTCGATGAGTGAACTGTTCATGTAGGATCTGCGATTGACTAGATTGAAGGTGAAACTCGGGTTAGCAACCCCCGCAGCAAAACCATGCCAACTTCGAGCGTTTTGTAACCCACCTCATCAAAGAGCACGGTGATTTTGTCGCCTTCGTAGCGCATCACCAAGCCCTCCCCCCAGCTTTTGTGCATGACGCGGCTGTTGAGTGGAAAGGGTCGTAACCCGGTGTCGGCTTCGTTGCTTTGACCTGTCTTGCAGTTATCGCAAAAGCCACAGGGTTCAGGCAGTTCTTCGCCAAAATAGTTGAGCAAAAAGCGGCGACGGCAATCGCGCACTTCGGCATAACTGCGCATCATTTCGAGTCGCGATCGCTCAAACTGTTGTCGCCGTTCTTGTAGATGCAGCGCCTCTTGAATGGCTTGATCCAGATCAGGTGGCTCGTCTTGGGGGATGACTTCTCCGGTAGGCAGAGTTTCCACAACTCCTAGGTCATCGAGGCGGTTGAGAGCGGTCTTCAACTTAGCGCGAGACAAATCGGTTGTGGCTTGCAAATCTTTCGGGGTCACAGGTGATTCTGCTGCCTGCACTGCTTCAATTACCTGTTCTACTGCTTCTGCATCAAGTTGACCGCCACCTGCCAGAAAGCGACGCAGATTGAGATCTTCCGGGTTGTAGAACAAAACGGCTTGGGCTGACTCTCCATCTCGGCCTGCCCGCCCAATTTCTTGATAGTAAGAGTCGAGTGAGTCGCTAATGTCATGGTGAAAGACAAACCGCACATTTGGTTTATCGACCCCCATCCCAAAAGCTGTCGTCGCCACGATCACCTCAGCTTCATCATTCATAAAAGCCGTTTGAGTGGCCTCCCGGTCTGCGGCTGAGCGTCCTGCATGATAGAAAACCGCATTCACACCGCGATCGCTTAAGGCTTGGGCAATTTCTTCGGCCCGCTTCCGAGTTGCGACGTAGACAATACCCGGTTTCTCCGCTTTCACCACGCGATCGAGCAATGACTCTCGCTTCTCGGTAGTGTCGTCATAACGCTCGACTGCTAACCCAATATTGGGGCGATCGAACCCTTGCACGACGACATGAGCGTTCTGCATGCCTAGCCGTTCAATAATCTCTTCGCGAACGGGTGGGGCGGCAGTGGCGGTGAGTGCCAAAATTCGGGGATGACCGAGCGCTTCGATGATAGTACCGAGCCGCAGATAATCTGGACGAAAATCGTGCCCCCACTCACTGATGCAATGTGCCTCATCGACCACGAATAAAGACGGAGCAGCCGCTTGTATTTGCCCTAACACCTCTTCATTGTTGAACTGCTCAGGAGCGAGAAAGACAAACTCTAAATCACCCTGAGCTAAGGCTGTAAAGATGGCCTCGCGATCGCTGGTGCTAATCGTAGAGTTGACCACCCCCACTTTTGCCACTTCCTGAGTTTCGATCGCCTCTCGTTGATCTTGTTGCAAAGCCAGGAGGGGTGAGACGATCACTGTCGCGCCCGGAATCATCAACCCCGCAATTTGATAGATTGCCGACTTGCCCGACCCCGTTGGCATCACTGCTAAAGTGTCGTGCCCCTCAACAATCGACTGAATCGCGGCTTGTTGACCGGGACGAAACTGCTCATAACCAAATTGGCTTTGGGCAATCTTCTCAATTCGAGATTTACGAGGTTTAGCCATGATCGGTGTAGGCTTGAGCAAGCATGGTTAGTGGCTTAAGTTTCACTGCCCCAAGCTCCTAAGAGTGCAGCTACCCCTAAAGCAGTGATTGCTAATGCTCCCCACTTGACCGCAGGATTTGTGTCTAGCCAAGTTGTGAGGCTAGGTTGGGTTTGGTCACCAAAGTCTCCTTCGGCGCGGTTAAAGCCAGCGATCGGCTCGTAGAGGTTATCGGGGGCATTTGCCGATTTTGGTTCATCGGTGCGTTGTGCATCAAAACCATTCCGCACCATGTAGGCATCTACCAAAGCTGGAGAAACTCGCTGCATCATCGCGATCGCTTTGCCTGCATCCCCAACTACAACATCGCGAGTCGGATGTTCAGCCGCATAAAGAATCACCTTCGCCACGTCACTGGGTGGGTACAGCGGTGGTGCTCCC
>CBIHQL010000250.1:0-6529 GCA_966211855.1 uncultured bacterium | reverse complement strand
AAGCGGAGGAAGCCGCCCTAAAAGTGCGGGGCTTGTATCCCATTAGTTTTGGTCAAAGTTGGTCGTGAGCTGATTCCTCGCGAGGTAAACTGGTGGAATTGGCTTTTGGCTTCTTGACGTTTGAAATGGTGTGGTATGGCGACGTTTTTGTTGGAAGTTGGCACGGAGGAACTACCGGCGAGTTTTGTGGACAGCGCTCTAGAGCAGTGGCGATCGCGCATTCCGCAAAGCTTAACCGAGCACTACTTAAACCCCGCAGCAGTCGAGGTTTATGGAACGCCTCGGCGCTTAGCAGTTTTGGTGCAAGGCTTGCCAGCGCAACAGCCAGATCAAGAAGAAGAGGTGAAAGGCCCTCCGGCTCAGGCTGCTTTTAAAGACGGTCAACCCACTCGCGCGGCAGAAGGGTTTGCTCAAAAGCAAGGTGTTGCCGTAGAAGCTTTAGAAATTCGCCCCACTGATAAAGGCGACTTTGTCTTCGTTCACAAGACAATCCCAGGACGGCCCACTGCTGAGCTTTTGCAAGAATTGGTGCCCCAGTGGATTACCAGCCTCGAAGGTAAGCGGCTGATGCGTTGGGGCGATGGTGACCTGCGCTTTTCTCGCCCGATTCGTTGGTTAGTGACGTTGCTAGATGCAGAGGTGCTGCCCCTACAAATAGTGAGCGGCTCGGACACGATTGTGAGCGATCGCGTCTCTCGTGGTCATCGAGTGTTACATCCAGAACCTGTCTCCATTCCTGATGCCAGTGCCTATCTCAGCACTCTCCGTCAAGCATCGGTAGAGCCTGACCCCGCTGAGCGCCGCAGTAAGATTCAAGCGCAAGTGCAAGAAACCGCAAAAGCCGCAGGGGGCGTGGCCTCAATTTCTCCGTCGTTACTCACTCAAGTCACTAATTTGGTCGAGTGGCCTTCAGCTGTGATCGGCAAGTTTGACCCCGAATTTTTGGCGCTGCCCGCAGAAGTAATCGTTACTGAGATGGAAAGCCACCAGCGTTATTTCCCTGTGCTAGATGCTCAAAACAGCGCTGCTCTCTTGCCTTACTTCATTACGGCCTCAAATGGTGACCCTGCCAAGGCTGAGATTATTGCTGCCGGAAATCAGCGTGTGATCCGGGCGCGTCTCTCAGATGGCAAATTCTTCTTTGATAGCGATCGCCAACAGCCGCTTGCTGATTACTTGCCTAAGCTCGAAACCGTCACCTTCCAAGAAGATTTGGGTTCGGTACGGGCTAAGGTCACTCGAATTGAAGCCATTGCCGCTAAGATTGCCGATCAGCTCGGTGTGTCAGCCAGCGATCGCACCCAGATTTTACGAGCGGCGCTATTGTGCAAGGCCGACTTGGTGACTCAAATGGTGGGTGAGTTTCCTGAGTTGCAAGGGGTGATGGGACAAAAGTATGCGATCGCCAGTGGTGAGCCAGCTGCCGTTGCAGATGCCATTTTTGAGCACTACTTACCTAGAGGTGCCAGCGATCGCCTGCCTGAAACACTAGCAGGTCAAGTCGTGGGGTTGGCGGATCGGATAGATACCTTGGTGGGCATTTTCTCGTTAGGGATGTTGCCCAGTGGATCTTCTGACCCGTTTGCACTCCGGCGGGCGGCTAATGCGATCGTCAACATTACCTGGGCGGCAAATCTGTCATTGAATTTGCAACAGCTTTTAGAGCAAGTCACAGCAGAATTTGCGTCAGCTCATGCCAAGATCCTCAAAGTAGCGCCCGCTGAGTTATTGCAGCAGTTGAAAGACTTCTTTTTGCAACGGGTACGGACTTTATTGCAGGAAGAACATCAAATCGATTACGACCTGGTGAATGCAGTTTTGGGTGAAAACGACCCTGAATACACCGAGCGAGCCTTGAAAGACTTGTTAGAAGTTCGCGATCGCGCCCGATTCTTGCAGCAACTGCGCAATGATGGCACTCTGGCAAAAATTTACGAAACGGTAAATCGAGCGTCTCGGTTGGCGGCTCAAGGTGATTTGGCAACCAGTCAACTCGAACCAACTGCGGTGATTGACCCATCTCACTTCCAGCGGCCTTCTGAGCAAGCTTTTTACGATGCCCTGGTGCAACTCGTACCCCAAACGCAAGCCGCCCAAGCAGAGCGTAACTACCAAAAACTGGTGGCTGGGTTAAGTCAAATTGCCCCCACTGTCGGCAACTTCTTTGATGGCCCCGAAAGTGTTTTGGTTATGGATTCAAATCCAGACATCAAACGCAATCGCTTGAACCTTCTCGGTTTACTGCGCAACCATGCCCGGATTTTGGCTGACTTTGGTGCGATCGTCAAAGGTTAGCGATCAAGGAAGAGGTGGCATGCTCGACTTGATTGGCACTCAACCGTCTCATGGGTTGGCAGGCTAATCCTCTTCCTTCAGAGTTAAATAAATTTACAAAAATACTGTTTCAAAATACAGAAATCACCCTCAAGAACAGTGTATTTACTATAGGTATTACCAGTTTAAAATGCTGGGTGAGGACGGTGAGCGGAATGAATGAGCGACTCGAAAGGGGCTTAGTAGCAGGAGCCGTTGCGACCTGTACTGCTTCCTGTGTCACCTTGATGGCGATCGCCTTGCAGCCTGAACAAATTTTGCAACCGCTATCAATTTCTCTGGGGCTACCGATCAGTGAGGAAGTTGAATTTGTCAGCCCGTCAACCTCAGTTGAGCTGATGCCCTTGCCGACTCAGGCCACTGATTTAGCTCATGCTTCGATGTTTACTTCCTCAGGGGCTGCGGCTTCTGATTGGGAATTTGCCACTAGCCAGCTCACCTTGATGATAGAGCCCGCGATCGCTAAAGATTGCGCGGTGGCTGATCAGTTTGCGATCGCTTCTAACGCCATAGCTACCTGTGCCCTAGCATTGTCTCAAGAATCTTCTAGCCAGATAGCGTTTGAGTTTCCACCGCTCTTAACTGCGTTGGAAATTCCGCCGACCAATCTCAACGAGTCGGTCTTTGAGCTAGGTTACCAATAGTGGGTGGCGAGCGCTAAGATTCCAGCATTTGTAAGCGATATAGACTGGCGTACAGCCCTTCTGCTGCCAATAACTCTTCGTGACTACCAGACTCGACTAATTGCCCTCGCTTAAGGACAAAAATGCGATCGACGTTGCGGATTGTCGAGAGTCGGTGAGCGATGATGATTGCAGTGCGGTCTACAAGCAGGCGATCGAGGGCTTCTTGAATTAAAGCTTCAGTGCTGACATCCAAACTCGCAGTGGCTTCATCAAGCACCAAAATTTGAGGATTGCGGATCGCAACTCTGGCAAACGCTAATAGTTGTTTCTGACCGCCTGAAAGATTGGTGCCACGTTCGCGCAAGATGGTGTCGTAGCCTTGGGGTAATTGCTCGATCAAAGAAGCAACATTGGTTTTGGCAGCGGCAGCTTGAATCTCGGCAAAGCTGTAGTTCTCGCCCAGAGAAATATTGCCCTTGACATCGCCGGCAAACAAAAATCCGTCTTGTAAAATCACACCGATGTGCTGCCGGAGTTCTTGCTGGGGTAGGTCGCGGATATCAACCCCATCGACTAGAATTCGGCCTTGGGTCGGTTCGTACAGCCGACATAACAGGCGGATAATCGAGCTTTTGCCAGCACCCGTAGGGCCAACCAGGGCAATTTTTTCGCCGGGACGAATGACGAAATTGAGGTCTTGCAGGACAGGTTCACCCGGTTTATAGGCAAAACAGACATGCTCGAAGCGAATTTCACCCTTGGTTGCGGCATTGATCAGTTTGGGAGTTTCGCCCACGGGATCCCGAATTTCGACAGGTTCGTTGAGAACGTCGCTAATCCGCTCGACGGCAGTAAACCCAGCTTGAATCGCGGTGAATTTCTCGGCAAATTGGCGCAAGGGGTCAAATAAGCGCTGGGCAAACAGCACAAACGATGAGAGCGTGCCGAGGGCGATCGCCTCTTGCAACACCAAACGCCCACCAAACCAAAGCACGGCGGCGATCGCGATCAGTGAGATCCATTCCAGCGTGGCTGAGACTGCCGAGTCGAAGAAAATAGTGCGATCGACTTCTTTGATATAGCGCTGATTAATCGTGCGGAAGAGTTCGGCATTAAACTGCTCGCGGCGAAACAGTTGCACGACTCCAATGCCAGTAATGTTTTCTTGGAGCGCCGAGTTGAGAGCCGAGAGTTCGTCGCGGGCTTTGTAGTTGGCTTGGCGATATTCTTTTTGAAAGTAAATAATCAACCCGGTGACTGGAAAGAGCATCAGCACCAAAATCAGCGCTAACTGCCACTGCAAGGTAAACATGGCGATCGCGATCGCAATCATGTTAAACAAATCGCTGACAATGCCCACGGCTCCGGTGGCAAACACATCACCCAGAGCTTCGACATCACTGGTGAGGCGGGTAATCAGCCGACCCACGGGGGTGCGATCAAAAAAGCGCACAGCCAACGAGGTGACATGATCAAACAAGTCGTTGCGAATATCAGCCGTAATCTGTTGCCCCAAATTTTGCACCTGATAGCCTTGGAGCGAATCGAGTACCAAGCGCGTCACAATCGTCAACAGCAGCAAAGCCGCTAACAAATTGATGCCATCAAGCAGCGCCATACCTCGAAGTAACTCAAAGGTGTTGGGTTCTTGGCGAATGAAGGAAATCGCTTGCCCAATCAAGATCGGTTGAATGGCGTTGGCGATCGCTAAAGGCACCAATAACACTGTCGAAGTTGCCAGCAGCCGACCACTCCGACGGGCATAGGGCACCAGTTTGAGAAACAACCGCCAGTCATTTTCACGCGATCGCCGCTTGTCTACTTGGGGCAACGAACCAGCCATGTTAAAACCGTAAACTTTAGTTACAAAAGGGGCATATCTTCCAACTGTAGCGCAGCCCCGTTTAGCCTCAGAGTCTTGAGTCGGGGGCGATCGCTAGGCTGGAACTAGATTGGTTGTCCGCAATTTCTCAATCCAATCTTGGAGGTTGCCCGTGTTGATGCGATAGCTCAGGGGGTGGGCGATTAAGCGAGCGGTGCTTTCAAACAAAATATCGGTTTCAATCAAGCCGTTTTCTTTCAGAGTTTTGCCAGAAGACACCAGATCAACGATCGCTTCTGACATGCCTGTGATTGGCCCCAACTCCACCGAGCCCGACAGGGGAATGATTTCGACGGGGATATCTAAGCTTTGAAAATATTCGTGAGCACTCTTGACAAACTTGGAGGCAACTCGGCTGTGGGGTGGCAGGTCTAACGCCGAGCGGTAAGGGCTAGCGGCTTTGACCGCCACGGAGAGACGACAGTAGCCAAACTGAAGGTCGAGGAGGTGAGCGACTTGAGATTGTTTCTCGCGCAGCACATCGTAGCCAACCACGCCCAAGTGCGCCTGACCATATTCCACATACACAGGCACATCTTGCGCCCGCACCAGCAAAGCCTTAGCGGTTTGGGTCGGATCCCAAATTTGCAGTTGCCGATTTCCCGGTTCTAAAAAGGCACTAAAATCTAAGCCTACTGATTGCAGCAAGCGAATCGTATCTTTGAGCAGGGCACCTTTGGGTAATGCAACGGTAATCATAGGGACATTTCAGCGTGCGGCGGTCAGCAGGATAATGATAGCTGAAAGCTGATCGCGAATCGCTGTTGGGGAACGATGCGAATTCTGTTGGTAGATGATGAAGTGGAACTCACCGATCCGCTGAGTCGGGTGCTAAAACGGGAGGGATATGAAGTTGATATCGCTTGTGATGGGGCAACCGGAGGGCAATTAGCGGCTGCTCATCAATATGATTTGCTGATTCTCGACTGGATGCTGCCTCAGCAATCGGGCTTGGAAATTTGTCAACGGTTGCGATCGCAGGGTGACACGACCCCGGTTTTGTTTCTCACTGCTAAAGACACCATTGACGATCGCGTCCAAGGCTTAGATGCAGGTGCCGATGATTACCTGATTAAGCCGTTTGAGCTGCGAGAACTGTTGGCACGAGTGCGAGCTTTACTGCGGCGTCCGGTAACTTTAGAACCAGCCACTGCTCCTACTCGTTTGCGCGTAGACGATTTAGAACTCGATCGTGACAACCAGCTAGCCTATCGCCAAGGCCGCACTATTGACCTCTCTGAAAAAGAAAGCCAACTGCTGGAATATTTGATGCGACATCCGGGGCAACTGCTGACTCACCAACAGATTCACGAATATCTTTGGGGAGATATTGAGCAAAAACCAGGCAGCAATGTCTTAGCCGCCCAAATTCGCCTGCTGCGCCGCAAAATTGAAGCGGAGGGTGAGCTGCCCTTGATCCACACCGTTTATGGTCGTGGCTATCGGTTTGGGTCTACGGTAGAACTTTAAGCCTCAGCGAACCAAGCTTGCCAAGCCGACCAATTTTCTACAAAAGTGGCTAGCTCCGCGTAACCCGCAGCCCGTGGGTGTGCTCCATCATTGGCGATCGCTTCGGGTATCCAAACAGCAGAGTCTTGCAGCGGTCGAGCAATTTCTAGAAACGGAACCTGAAGTTGATCACACAACTCAGCAAAGGCTGCCGCTAAGCTCAGAATCCGCTGATTTT
>CBIHQL010000249.1:0-6565 GCA_966211855.1 uncultured bacterium | reverse complement strand
GAATATCATTTTGATTACAAGAGCGCAAAGCCTAACCGCTTTTCACCACAAAATCAGCAACAAGCTACAGTTGTAGTTTTAGATGAAGATGTAGCTAAAGTTTTTACAACATCAGACTCAGTCAATAAAGTGCTGAGAGCTTTGATTGAAGCGATGCCCCACATATCAAACTAGGGGAGCATTGCTATACTCAAAGCGAATCTGTGCAAATCCATCATTTTGAGGGTACATGCTCACCGTTCACCATCTCAACGTTTCTCAGTCTGAGCGGGTTATCTGGCTACTCGAAGAACTAGAGTTGGCATACGAACTAAAGGTCTACGATCGCGATCCGGCTACCCAATTTGCGCCCGAAGAACTGCGATCGATTCATCCGATTGGTAGTGCACCTGTGCTTTGTGATGGTGAAATCGTGCTGGCTGAGTCTGGAGCCATCCTTGAATATCTGCTAGCTCGCTACGGAGATGGACGGCTCACGGTACCTGTCACAGCACCTCAATACCCTGACTATTTGTACTGGTTTCACTATGCCAACGCCAGTCTCATGAATCAGATGAGTCTGCACTGGATCGCGACCATGGCTGTGGGTGCAGATAGTGGCTCTCCACTGTTACCTGTTCTCCAAGAACGGCGCGATCGCCACCTGCAATGGGTCGAAACTCGCCTCTCCCAAGTGCCCTACTTTGCGGGGGACGAGTTTACCGCTGCCGATATCATGATGCACTTCCCTTTCGGCACCATGAAAGCCTTCTACAACGCAGGTTTCGACAACCGACCCAACATTCAAGCGTGGCTGGCGAGAATCAGTCAGCGTTCTGGCTACCAACGAGCCATGAAAGCAGCCGGACACGATCGCGATCCAGGACTGGAATGGGGTGAAACGCGACAGGTATTTTGAGGTCGTATGCTAAACGCTGAGGGCTTGAGCAGGGCTAATGGATGTGCGCTGGCCTTCCAAAACTAAGGGAACTCCACCTTGAGGGGTGAAGGTAGCACCACGACGGCTAGGACGGAGCGGGCGATCGCTCACCAGTGAGAACTTCCAGCGAGAGAGCATCGTTGCTAACACCAGCTTCATTTCATATTGAGCAAACGCCATCCCAATACAACGACGATTGCCACCCCCAAACGGCAAATATTCATAAGGCGAAAACTGTCGCTCTAAAAACCGTTCAGGTCGGAACTTATCGGGTTCAGGATATAACTCTGGGCGACGATGGGTGAGATACATCGCGATCGCCAGACAATCCCCCGACTCAAACTCGTAGCCCATGATTGTGATGGGAGCTTTGGCAATCCGCAGGAAAGTAAACAGCACGACTGGGTAAACCCGCAAGGTTTCTTGGCAAACGGCTGTGAGATACGGCAGGCGGGCGATCGCGCTTGGGTCTGCTTCTGAGCCAAGGGTTTCCAACTCTTGCAATAGCTTGTCGCGCACCTCTGGCAGTTTATGAATCCAATACAACGCCCAGCAAAGCGAAGAAGCAGTAGTTTCGTGACCGGCAATCAGCAACGTCATCAACTCATCCCGCAACTCTACGTCACTCATGGGTTGACCCTCTTCATCACGGGCAGCCATCAACAACGTGAGGATATCTTCGCGGTTGGGGTCAAATTGGGCGCGTCGTTCGGCAATTTCAGCATAAATTAACTCATTAATTCTGTTGCGCCGCCGCAAAAACTGCCCCCACGGACTCCACGCTCCCCAATCTTTTTGCAACTGCGGTATAAACAAAAATGCTGACTTGAGCGGGGTATCAAATCCATCGAGTAACTCGCTCAGCGTTTGCCGCAGTTCTTCAAAGCGATCGCCTTCGTCTAGGCCAAATACCGCTTGCAAAATCACCCGTAGTGAAATTTCCTGGGTAGCGGTACGGGCAACAAACGTTTGTCCAACGGGATAACGATCGATCACCTTTTCGGTAATGTCGCAGATTAGTTGACCGTAAGCCCGCATCCGATCGCCATGTAAGGGTGGCGTGAGTAAACGGCGTTGTTGAGCGTGGCGATCGCCGTCTAGTACTAGCAGCGAGTTGTCACCTACCGACGGGCGAAACACCTGGTTAGATTGACCAGACTCAAAAGCTTTAGCATCAGCGTTGAAAACTTCTTGAATCGCTTGCGGGCTACTAAACACAATAAACGGAGGGAAAGCGGCGAACCGAGACGTAAACGGGTCACCATAACGCTGGGCACACTCGTCTAAAAACTCTAGCGGTTGCAACAAACCTCTAACAGTCATCCACAGCTTGGGGCCTTTGGGGCCAGGGGGTAGCTTGGTTACCATAACGCCTCCAAAATAACCCTCACCTCCACTACTCGCGAGTCTTTCAATAAATATCCATCACAGCAGCAGAAGTGAGGTCAAGGGAATCTAAGTCATCAGTATTGCGAACAAAAGTTGAGTGAACGGACAACTCAAGATTTAATTTACAGTTGCGTAAGCCGAGGTTGAACTCTGAGCCGGAAGCCGTTGAGCTTGCTTCAACTGGTCGAGTTGTTCTAACAGTTGGGCTTTGACTTCGTGGCGGTAGCTAAAGAAATGCTCACCTGCACCTAAAGCAATTAAATAGCCATAGACGAGTCGGGGTTTGCGAAGGGCGATCGCGACCAACTGCCACCAGAATCGGAACCGAGTCGATCGCACCACACCTTGCCGCCAGCAAATAGCTAGAAACAAACTCAATTCCGTCATCGTAATCGGGCGCTTCGTTTTACCTCGCCAACCGCTCATCATCATAAAGTGACGAAAGGTTCTTTTTAGGTAAGGCATCGGCTCATAGAGATTCCAGAAGGCATCAATATACTCCTGAGTAATCTCTTCGACAGGTCGCGTCGGCACAAAGTTCATAATCGCTCCTTGGTGGAACGTACCCAGGCCATCGCCTAAACGACCTTCCTGCTTCAGCCTTGTCCACATCGCCGTGTTTTGTAAAGCTTGCAAAATGCTGAACTGGCCTTGCGGGATGCCTGTATCTTCCACAAATTCTTGAATCCGCCGACCCGCACCCGGACGCTCATTGTCAAACCCGATAATGAACCCTGACATGATCTCCAGGCCAGCTCGCGTAATTTTATGGCAAGAATCAATCAGAGATTGGCGAGTATTTTGTAGCTTATGAATGCCCATTAAGCTATCAGTATCTGGGGTTTCAATGCCCATAAACACCATTGTGAAACCCGCTTTCACCATCAGCTCAATCATTTCGTCGTCTTCAGCTAAGTTGAGCGAAGCTTCGGTGAGCAGAATAAAGGGATAGTCATGGGCTTCCATCCAGGGAATCAGCGCTCTGAGAAAGACCTTGGCATTGCGCTTGTTACCGATGAAGTTGTCATCTACGACAAACACAAAGCGTCGCCAGCCCAAGTTATACAACACGTCAAACTCAGCTAGCATCTGTTCTGGTGTTTTGGTGCGAGGTTTGCGCCCGTAGAGGTTGATGATGTCGCAAAATTCGCATTGGAACGGGCAACCACGCGAGAACTGCACCGTGATTGCCATATAAGCGCTGAGATCGAGCAAATCGTAGCGAGCGATCGGCGTAGTGGTGACATCAGGTTTCTCAGGCGATCGGAAAATACCTCGCTCCTCGCCTCGTGCCAACGCTTCTAAAAAGAGAGGGATGGTACATTCTCCCTCATCCAAAATTAGATAGTGCGCTCCAGACTCCAACGCATACTCGGGCACAGATGTAGGATAAGGCCCACCAACCGCTACCTTTTTGCCGAGAGCCACTCCCTTTTGAATCAGGTCACGAAAGTCTGCTTTTTGAATAATCATTGCGGAAATCAGCACGAGGTCGCACCATTCCCAATCCGCATCAGTTTCAAACCGGACATTGCGATCGACAAACCGAATTTCCCAGTCGGCTGGTAGCATCGCCGCCACCGTAATCAACCCTAACGGCGGATTCGTCGATCGCAACCCTGCTAAATTCAGAGTTTCCTGGTAAGACCAAAAAGAATTGGGCATCACGGGCCAAAGGAGCAATGCTTTCATAGGCACTCCATTGTAGTGAGAAGAGGTTTTCCGAGCTATTTCTCTTGACAGGATGCTTGATTTACCCTTTAAACTACTGCGAATCAGTATTTTTCGGTAGCCAATCCGAGTACAATTTCTAATTTTTTAACTGGGTGAAATATTTTAGGTAGGCTTACACAGCCGATAAACAAGCAGATAAACAGGTATAGACAAAGAAATACGAAGGGTATAGCATGGCTGCACCCCCCGTATTACCCAGCTTTCAGGAATTTAGATCTAACCCGTGTTGTTCAGGTTTGACGCCTACCTTCTAGAAACTAGAATAAGGAGGCCACACTGAAAAAATTGTCACCAAAATTACAGCTAGCAAAATCCAGTATTTCTACGTACTCAAATATTCTTGCCCTCTAGTTTCCAAATTTGGCAGGGTAGTCTCATACCAAAAAAGATTCTGAACCTGGCCCCCTAGCCCCCCAATTTTGAGGGGAACAAGACTCAAATCCCCTTAATGCTGATGCTGGTAGCGACTAAAACCAGGGCCGTAAGCAGCTAATAGATTTTGTGGAGATAAAGCCACTTCAGGTTGACCGTGGCAAACCAGCTTTTGATTGAGGCAGAGAACGCAATCACAATGCCGACTGACCATCTCTAAGTCGTGAGAAACCTGCAAAATAGTCCAGTTCTGTTCTTGCTTAAGTTCGTGCAGCAGCGAGTAAAAATCTGCTTCACCTTGGGCATCTACCCCAGCAAACGCTTCATCTAAAATCAGCAACCGTCTAGGTAAAACTAAGCAGTAAGCTAACAAGACCCGCTTCAGTTGACCGCTGCTGAGCGTGCCGATCGCTTGGTGGCGCAAATGGTACGCATCTACCCGTTCTAAAGCCTGAGCGATCGCCAACCGACGACGCTGGCGAGTGGCTGCAACTTGTTGAAAATTCCACCGTTGCCAACTAAAACCAGTCGGTGACTCTAGATCGGCCCATCCCAAACCCACCAATTCTTCTACCGACAACGGAAAGCTGCGATCGAACACAAAGTTTTGAGGCACATAACCAATCTGATGGCGTAGAGAGCCCAAACGCGTCAGAGGCCGACCAAAAATCTGCACATACCCTTGCGCACGCGGAATCAAACCCAAAATCGTTTGAATTAAAGTGCTCTTACCCGCCCCATTCGGCCCCACCACCGCCGTATCCGTTCCTGGCAGCAGCTCAAATGAAACCTGTTGCACTGCGGCATGCTTACCCTGGTAAACCGTCAAGTCTGCCACCTGTAAAATTGGCATCATCGCAGCAGCCCCGGCCCCAGACCTTGCAGCATCTAACGGTGGCTCAAAACTAAAGTGAGAAAAGCGATCGCTCATAGACGTTATTGGCAGGCAGATTTGAGAGTTTGCAAATTATTAGTCATCGCCGTGAAATAGTATTGCGGGTCGAGAGAACCAGCCTCAAGCGAGTCCAACACCCGCAAATCAAGCTTGAGATCTTGCGAGAGCGCTGTTAGCAACTTATTGTCAGCCCCTGGTTCACCAAACAACGCTTTTACCTTATATTCCCTAACCGCCGCGATCGCCCTCTGCACATCGGCTGGCGATAGATTATCTTCCGGCAACTCCACCACCGCTACCTGCTTGAGGTCATAGCGTTGAGCCAAGTAAGGATAGGCATCGTGAAACGTCACAAACGTGCAATTAGGATATTGCTGCAACGTCTCTTGAAACTGGCGATCGAGACTTTTGAGCTGTTGCACATAAGCCGCTGCATTCGCCTCATAAGTCGTCTTATTTTGCGGATCCGCCTTAACTAACGCGTCACGAATATTCGCCACCTGCTGCTGCACCAAAACCGGATCGAGCCAAACATGAGGAGTCCCCGCAGCATGATCATGATGATCATGACCGTCACCTTCAGCATGACCCGCACCAGCCTCTACCACGGGCGACACCTCAGACAACGGCTGAATTCCCTGACTAGCATCTGCCACAACCAACTTAGAGTTTTGAGCACTCGCAACCGTATTGTCGAGAAACGTCTCTAACCCCAACCCATTTTTCACCAGCAGATCCGCCTGAGCGATCGCCTGCACATCACTGGGCTTCGACTGGTACTCATGCACCTCAGTCCCCGGTGGAATTAGAACCTGCACCTCAGCCGCATCACCCGCCACCGCCTTCGTAAACCAGTACAACGGCAAAAACGTTGCCACCACCTGCAAGCGATCGCCTTGAGCAGCAGACCCAACAGACATCCCAGCATCAGTCGAACTCACAGAGCCAGTTGAATTTGTAGAGCTAGTAGAGGGAGACTGCGGCTGAGAAGAATTACAGCCCGCCAAAGCCAGCAGCGACACCACTAGCAGCATCAACCACCCACAGCCCAACCTGTCACCAAACACCGTACTTCCCTTTTCTAACCCTGGCATCTGCAACAAAGAACCTGCGTAGAGACTCAATCTTAGCGCATTTTGAGAATGAATCTTATTCTAAAAGGTGAGGAGTGAGGAGAGAGGAGTGAGGAGTGGGAAATAACAAAGCAGTCTGAACCATCAGTCATCGCCTTGAGGAGGCGGGCGCTTCATAGCAGA
>CBIHQL010000248.1:0-6572 GCA_966211855.1 uncultured bacterium | reverse complement strand
CAGATCAGGTAATGCGAATGCCCAATCTCAGGACAGCGCAATCGATTCAGCCTGTTGCACCGGGTCACCACTCACTCTTACAACGCCAGCCAGAAGTAGCGGAAGATAAGGATGAAGACGAGGAAGAGGTGGTGCGAACCAAACCCGCCCTCGGTCAAACCCCTAGTGTCACTCCTGATCTACAAGCTCAACTACATGCTGGAGGCGGTCAAGCTTTACCACAGCGGACTCGTGAAGCTATGGAGTCACGCTTCCATCACGACTTTAAGGGAGTAAGAGTCCATAGCGATCGCCATGCTGCCAATTTAAATCACCAAATGCACGCCCAAGCATTTACCCACGGACAGCATATCTATTTTGGGCAAGGGCACTATCAACCTAGTACGTTTAGGGGGCAACATCTACTAGCCCATGAGCTTACCCATGTGGTGCAGCAAACTGGAGGACACACAGAAGGACAGATTGTTCAGAGACTTGACTTATCAGAAGCACAAACAGGTTTAGGACAGCCTATCTCAGTTCCCAGCGTTAACTCAACTCGTCCGACCATCTCACCAACCTCTATTAACCTTCAAAAACAGGAAGAGGAAGGGAGTATCCTTAGCGATATCGCCTCTGGGCTAGGGATTGATCTGAGTCAGTATTTAGATGATATTCCGGGCTATACCCTGTTTACAGTCATCATTGAATATGACCCGATCCGAGGTCTTGCTGTTGAGAGAAATGCTATTAGTCTGGTGCAAGGGTTGTTAGGGTTGCTAGGCCCCATTGGCAACAATATTTTTGCGACTCTACAAGAATATGAAATCTTGCAGCAGGCGTTTGATTGGATTGAGGCACAACTCGACCAATTCAACCTCTCTAGGGAGCGCTTTGCAAGAGCAATCAATGACTTAAAAGACGCAGCTCTTGATGTGCTTCCTACGAGCTTAGGAGAGATCATTCAGCTTTTCGATCGCTACGTGGGATCATTTGCGAGAGATGTTGTAGCTTTCACCCGTTCTCTCATTGAACAATTAATTGCACAGATCAAGGCAGTAGCGATCGATTTTGCAGAAGGGCTTTTAGACGAAAACCCAGCTTGGGATTTACTTAAAAAGGTTTTACATTATGACCCATTAAGAGGGGAAGAGGTTGAAGCTTCAACGGTGGAAATTCTGACAGATTTCCTCATGCTCATTGGTAAAGAGCAAGAATTGGAGCAGATGCAAGAAAGGGGAACACTACAAGAAACCGCTGATTGGTTGGATACTCAGTTGGGTATCTTTTTAGGGCTGCTACTACAACTAACAAACCTGTTCACCAATGCCTGGGCTGCGATACAACCCGAAAACTTACCAAATCTTTCTGCCAATCTAGAGGGTTTAGCCAACCAGGCTGTGCAGTTTTTGCAAGGGCTTGGAGAGTTTGCGCTCACTATTGCTCTCAAAGTCCTAGAGATTATTAAAAATGCTCTTCTTTCTTTGTTGCGAGAGCATGCCAATACCATTCCTGGATACCATCTCATTACCGTTATGGTAGAAAAGGATGTCTTTACCCAGGAGGAAGTCCCGCTTACACCCACCAATCTAATTCATGGGTTCATGAGCCTGATACCAGGTGGAGAAGAGCAGTTCCAGCAAATGCAGGAAACTGGCGTAATTCCAGAGGCAGCCCAACGCATTGAAACCGCGATGACAGAGTTGGGAATTAGCTGGCCTTTTGTGCGGCAATTGTTCCTAGATATTTGGGACTCATTCACGATTGAGGATATGGTAAGTCCCGCTGATACTTTTGTTCGAGTTCTCAATGAATTTTCAGAACCTCTAGGTCGCCTATTTACCTTTGTGATTGAAGTAATCAAGGTGATGCTGGAGTTAGTGTTGGTGCTGATGAACTTCCCCACCGACTTGATCGGCAGCACCATTACCAATGCTCTACAGGCTCTAGATGACATTCAGCGCGATCCGGTTGGTTTCTTAATTAATCTGATAGAAACCATGAAGCTGGGCTTCAGCAATTTCTTTGATAATATTGTCGAGCATCTGATCGGGGGATTGGCAGATTGGCTATTTGCCGAGGTACGTGAAGCAGGAATTGAGCCACCCGCAGATCTCACGTTTGAGTCAATTTTAGGCTTTGTGCTAGACATTTTGGGTCTTAGCATCGACCACCTCTGGGAACTCTTGGCTGAACATGTTGGACAAGAAACCGTAGATCGAATCCGAGGCGCGATCGACCGTCTTGCAGGTGCCTGGAGCTTTATTCAAGATGTACAAGAACGAGGCATTGTCGCAGTTTGGGAATATATTGAATCGCAGCTTAACAACCTGTGGGATATGGTGCTGGCACAAGTCCAGGACTGGACGATGGAACGCATTATTGATGTGGGGATGCGCTGGCTGTTGAGTTTACTAGATGCCACAGGGATTACACCAGTCATCAACAGTGCGATCGCAGTATTTAATGCCATCCAGTCAGCGATCGAATATCTCAATGAAATGTTGGCGGTGGTTAACGATTTTGTCTCCACAGTCGCCAGCATTGCCAGAGGAGATATTCAGCCTGGTGCAGAGCGCATGGAGCAGGGCTTGAGCAACAGTTTACCGATCGTGATTGGCTTCCTGGCTAATCAATTTGGTTTAGGTGATATCGGCGATCGCCTCCAAGAGATCATCGCAGGCGCTCGTGAACTCGTCGATGCAGGGCTGAATTGGTTG
Source organism: uncultured bacterium (assembly GCA_966211855.1). GTDB lineage: Bacteria > Cyanobacteriota > Cyanobacteriia > FACHB-46 > FACHB-46 > CBIHQL01. Next base: position 3,873 of record CBIHQL010000248.1, on the reverse strand, counting down.
ATTGAACAAGCACTAAGATTGGGGCAAGCAGTATTGCGATCGCTGGGCTTAGGGCAAGAGAATCCAGGCGGAGAGGCTCCTGTAACTGAGAATTTAGAAGTAGATAAAAGCCTTACTATGTCTGGTGAAGGACATCATATTTATGCTGAAACTCACAATAATAGACTGATTATTGAAATAGCATCAGGTAGACGTCAGCTTCTGGAAACACTTGTAAGCAGCACTATTTATAGAGAAGAAAGAGGTGCAAACCGCTCTAAGCTTTTAGAGCAGCTAAATGAGATTGACGAAAAGCTCAAGAATTTGGCAGAAGACTGGGCAGCAGCCTATAGTAAAGATGATGAGCAGAAGCGAGCTAGCATCCTAACCTGGATTGGCACCATTGCAGATGTTCTTCAGGACATCGGACGTGAGTACGGTATTCCGAATTTAGAGAATTTAGGACATCCTTCCAAATATGTAGAAGGGAACCAACTTAAGCCAGAATATGCAAATCAAGTTCGTGACTTATTTTACCCGTCTGGATACCGAACAAGCACGGAAGCTTGGTTTGATAATCGTTTAAAGAATCTCACAAATCCTAATGACTCTACTCATTACAAAGATGAAATCACTCAACAATGGGAATTGAAAATTGGCAATAGAAGGAGTCAACCAACAATTGACCATACTCTCAAAGTCGCTGATCATTGGAGTAAAAATGAAGGAAATAATGTAAGACAGAATATCCGAGCTGACTTCTATAATGACACTAGCAAGATGCGTATTACAGCTTGGAAAAATAATAGCAGTGATGGTGCAATGGCTAGAAAAGAAGGTGTAACCTATGTTCCTAATGTAGGCAGTGATTTCCGTGGTCCCAACGATAATGATTAAAAAACTATGAGCTGTCTTTTTGATTTATGGAACTTTTTTTGCATAGCGGATAACATTTGCGAATTTGATGTTACACGAAAAAATATACCTAGAATTAAGGATGCTACAGAGGAGTGGATTAAGCAATCTTTATCTATTTTTGAGATACAAGCTCCTGTCGATAAATGGGAGATACAAGCACTCCGAAGCTATTATTTTTCTGGTTATCCTAATGAAAAGGATTGGCAAGACCGTTGGACAGAAAGTTGGACTGTTAAAGTATTTCTTAGTGAAAATATATCACACTTAAATATCTTCAGTTTTCAGCCTCAGCATATTAAGCTTACTGATGAAACTTGGAGCTATGGTTTTAAAGATCCATGTCATGAAAATACAGCCTTGCTCATATCAAATTACGAAGGTAGTCTAAAAAAAGTTGAAAGCATTGCTGAGAATCTTATTAAAGAGGCTAGCTCTGAGACTCAAAATTTGCCTCAAGCTCAGATAAGCTTAAGATCATTTGGCTCAAGCTACCATCAGACGAGAATCATATTTGAAGAGATAATTTTTTCGGACTATATTGCTACTCTAGAGAAAATCCTGGGTATGTGTAGGCAACAGGGTGGAATCGTTAACTGGAATGAATTAATTTAATAAAATTTTATTCAACCTTGCAAGATGGATTGGCGTAAGCTATTCTACTAGCACGCTTCAAATAAATGTATTTTATAGTTTCAATTTGCTGGCTTGGAGACAAGACAATTGTGTTAAGCAGAATGCTTTGCATTTGCACTGCGAAGCAAAATAACTTCTACGATTCTAAAACATTCTTGTGTAGATAAATTAAATTTAAAGATAGCTGGCAAACAGGAAATCTTAGCCTCTATGAATGATCGCCTCCTGATCTCCTGAATTGCTCTACAAAGTATTCGGGAGATACATAAATATATAATTGATATAATTGCAGGTGCCTTCTCCAAAGATGAACAATAGTTACGCTTCTGGACAAAGCATTTACAAAAGCAGACAGGATTAACCACATAGAGTTATTTTGGGTCAAGCCGAATGAAAGAATTTCTGTCATTCGTTTTAGAGATCAAACGTTTAATGCATCTGTAATTTATCTAACATCCTTCTTGCTGGACTGAAACTGGAGTCAGTCTGTGATATGTCAGGAGATCTGTATATCAAGTAGGGTTTTGCAAGCGTTCGGTTATTAAAATCAATTTAAGGAAAGGACTTGCCCCCGTGACTACTTTCCCCGGTTCTCCCAAATTGCCTAAGGGAGCGATCGTTGCTGTTGATTCTGTTACTAATCAAATCATTAGCACTATTGCATTCCAATATAATCCAGAGACTTTAAGTCGTACCTTACAACCTCAAGTTGCTGAAGGAGAAGGCACCGCTCAATCTGAAGCGTTACGGCTCGAAGGTGCGCCTATTGAGACTATTCAGGTTGAAGCTGAATTTGATGCGACCGATCAGTTAGAGACAGCCAATGCGATCGCGATTGGGTATGGTATCTATCCTCAACTAGCGGCCTTGGAAACATTAATTTATCCTGAAAGTAGTCAAGTGGTTGCTAACATGCAGCGGGCTGACATGGGTATGGTCGAAATTGTACCCATGACTGCACCTATGACGCTATTTGTGTGGGGTAAAAATCGAGTACTACCAGTGCGGCTCACTGATTTCAGTATTTCTGAAGAAGCTTATGATGTAAATCTCAATCCGATTCGGGCAACGGTTTCTTTGAGTCTACGAGTGCTTAATTATAATGATTTGCCGTGGGGACAACGGGGTGCAAAATTGTTCCTTGGGCATCATCAGATGAAAGAGAAGATGGCTCGACAAGGCAATATCCGCAACCCAGCAGCAGTAACAGGAGTCAATCTCTAGAATTTTTTCTGAATTTTGGAGTTTATCATAGGAGAGAGAGGCTATGTTTGACTACACGAGCCGATATTACAGTCTCGAAACGGCTGAGTATGTGATGGCTGATGGGCGAAAAATAGCCTATAAGCAACGACGATTTCTACCTCAAGGACAGACTTTGCCTCTCTTACAGGAAGTAACGGTAATCGATGGCGATCGCTTGGATTTAATTACATACAACACGCTGGGTGATCCCGAACAGTTTTGGCAAATTTGTGATGCCAATAACGCTATGAATCCAGAGGATCTGACGGCTGAAAATGGCTCTGTCTTGCGTGTCCCTATGCCGCAACCTTGAGGAGGATAGATGCCGCTCGGAATTAACATGACGCTGTTGATGGGCGCTCAAGTCCCCCGGCCTGTCTCACGAGACTTGGTAGAAGCCATCCAGAGTGTTGAAGTTACCCATACGGTTGATGGGCGATCGGGTTTTCAGATTGTATTTAAGGCCGGACGTGGCGATCGCCGAGATATCCAAGACTATCGGTTAACCCGAAATCCCTTATTGCAAGTGTTTAATCGTGTCATTATCACCATCTCTATTGGGGCTACAGCTCAGGTTTTGATGGATGGGATCATTACCAATCAACAGCTCTCTCCTAACCCTCAGCCAGGTCAAACCACTCTTACCCTTACGGGAGAAGATGTCAGTGTAATGATGGATTTAGAAGAGAAATCTATTGAACATACTGCCCAAGATGAAGCCACGATCGCTCGTGTGATTATTGGTCAATACGCTGCCCGGTATGGCCTGATTCCGCGAGTGCTCACTCCTACTCTCCAAGACCGACCCACCCAAAATGAGCGTATCCCATCTCAACAAGGCACTGATTTGCAATATCTCCAAGCGATCGCCGAACGATTTGCCTTTCAGTTTTATGTCATCCCAGGGCCATCCATCGGTCGCAATACCGCTTATTGGGGGCCACCTCAGCGACAAACCACTCCTCAGAAGGCGCTCACTGTGAATATGGGTTCCTTCACCAATGTCTCCTCAGTAAACTTTCAAAATAATGCGATGGCAGCAACCGCAGTGGCAGGTAGTGTGCAAGATCGGCGAACCAACCAGACTCGCCCAGTGCA
>CBIHQL010000247.1:0-6596 GCA_966211855.1 uncultured bacterium | reverse complement strand
GATAGACCTGATAATTCAGCGCAACTTGCAACCACAAATAAATATCTTCGCCATAGGTACATCGGTATTTTTCGTAAAATCCACCTAATCGTTCGATCGCATTACGCCGCGCCAAAACAGCCCCGGAATGGAAAAAATCGAGTGCTGGTTTGATATGACTTGTTTTAATGTCAAGCGGCATTTGCCAAACTCCCTCGGTCACGCCTCCTTGACGAAAGACAGGCTCCCAACTCACTTTCTCAGCAGCTCGATAGTGCCCAGCAACGGCAAGCTGACATTCAGGATGTTGGTGCAGGTGTCGCATCAATACTTCAAGGAAATTAGGCATCCACTCGTCATCCGCATCTAAAAAAGAGAGCAATGGCGCACTACTCTCTCGAATACCACGGTTTCGAGCGGCTCCGGGGCCAGCATTCACTTGATGGATCAGCCGAATGCGAGGATCGCCATATCTTGCAACGATCGCAGGGCCTCGGTCGGTAGAGCCGTCATTTACCACGACAATTTCAAAATTTTGGTAGGTTTGGGCCAAAACCGATTTAATTGCCCTGTTAATGTGCTTGGCTTTGTTGTACAGAGGGATAATCACAGAAACAGTGGCACCGCTAGAACTAGAGGAGATTTTAGTCATAGGATGCTCTCTTCTTGACTCAACAACATAGATAAGTAATCACTTTTGCTCACTCCTTGATACGCTCACTACTGTCAAAAGACAGGTTTATTTGGCTTCATTGAGCTGATATTGCATTTGATGGTATTTCCAGAGCTTTCCGTGTTGGTCTAACAACTCTTGATAAGTGCCTTGCTCGACAATGCGGCCTTGCTCTAACACCACGACTTTGTCTGCTTTGGCAATTGTTGAGAGACGGTGAGCGATCGCAATTACGGTACGTCCGGCTGAGAGTTGCTCAATTGACTCTTGAATCAACCGCTCAGAAACTGAATCAAGGGCACTCGTGGCTTCATCAAGAATCAGGATTTCGGGATCTCGCAGTAAAGCCCGGGCGATCGCAATTCGCTGGCGTTGCCCCCCCGATAAGCGCACCCCGCGATCGCCGAGGGGAGTATCCAACCCTTGAGGCATCTCAGAAATAAACTCAAGCGCATTGGCTAAACGTGCAGCTTCTCGAATGGCAGACTCAGTTACGTTGTCACTACCGTAGGCAATGTTATTACGCACAGAGGTATTAAAGATGAATGTATCTTGGCTAACCACAGCCATTTTGCGGCGCACCGAATTGATGTCAAATTCCTGGAGATTAATGCCATCAATTAAGACTCTCCCTTGAGTTGGGTCATAAAAGCGAGGAATCAAGTCTGCTAACGTTGTTTTGCCAGCACCAGAAGCGCCAACTAAAGCAGTTGTTTGGCCTCGATTAATTGCTAAAGTGATGTTGTGCAAAACTAAATTTTCGTCATCATAGCCAAAGTCAACAGAAGTAAACTCGATCGCTCGTTTTAACCCTGCAAACTGTAAGTGACCATTTTGCAAATAAGGTTTGTCATCTTTGCGCAAGATCTCAGAAATATCGTGAATCGATCCTTGAAAGCTATTTAATCTAGCAACATTTCCATTAATTTCGTGAATGGCAGGCACAAGGCGAAACAGGACAAATAAAAAGGTGAGCAGTGAAGCGGTCTGCATCATGCCATTGGGCACAAAGATTGTGATCGCGACAATAATCATGCTCACCAAAACTGTGGTTGCCGCTCCTTCAGCAACGGGCCTCACTAACGCAATCCCCAAAGCAGCTTGAATGCTAGTCTTCTCGGCTTCATCACTGGCTTGATAAAACCGTTGACGTTCAAAATCTTGAGTCGTAAACGATTGAACCGTTTTGATCCCATTAATGAACTCGATCGCGATCGCAACTAAGCGACCATTGGCAGCAGAAACCGGGAAACTTGCCTCCCGGACTCGCTTGTTGAGATTTGATAGGCCAACCGCTAGCAAGGTAAAGAGCAAGAAGGAGAGAATAGTTAGCTGCCAGGATAACTGAACGAGAAAAACAGCGTAAATAACAAGTGTGATCCCTTTTGTGACATTAAAAGCAAACAAGTTAAATGCTTGCTTGAGCTTGTTAATTTCACCGGTGATGCTGTTAATCAGTTCTCCAGAGCGAGTTTTGACAAAATAACTCAAATTCACCGATTGGAGTTGCTCAAAGATTGATTTACGTAGGCGATCGACTAACTTGCTCTGGACAATTTCTGTGTAGACCAAGGTCAGATAATTGAACAACGCCCGTAGCCAGGTTGCCAGTAAAATCAAACCTGAAACTCGGTAGAGGCGGCTGATTTCAGAGCCATTAATGCCTAAAAACCAAATATCAAACCAACGCACCCCCGTTTGGAAGGGTTCGGCGGTCGGGCTTACCAAACTTTGTAAGAAGGCTAGGAGAAACCCTAGACCAAACCCTTCAAATGCGGCTGCTAAGAGTGCAAAGGCGATCGCCGCACTAATGACCCCAGGGAAGTGTTTAAACTCTCTCAAAATCAGGGCATTGTCTCGCCAAAACTGAGTAGTTTTGAGAAAGCGGCGTAGGATGAGTGGCAATTGGAAACGCATGAATTTCGGTAAGGTAGGACAAATGGGTACAGAACAACTTTTTTAGTAGGCACCAAAGCCAGAGAGCACCTTAGGCACGGTGAGCAGCAAAATCTTGAAGTCTTTCCCCAGCGACCAGTGACGCAAATATTTCAAGTCAGAGAGATTGACTGCATCAATATCTCGTAAATTCGATCGCGCTGTAACCTGCCAAGAGCCTGTGATCCCAGGTAGAGCATTGAGTCGTTGCCGCACTTCAGGGCTAATCCGTACCGCATCATATAGCGCCCAAGGCCGTGGCCCCACAAAACTCATCTCGCCGCGCAAAACGTTAAAGAGTTGAGGCAGTTCATCAAGGCTGTATTTGCGTAACCACCGACCCAAGGGGATGACACGGGGATCATTTTCATGTTTATGCAGCCCTTGCTGGTTACCCATGACTTGATGGTGGAGTTTTTCGGCATCTACGATCATGGTGCGAAACTTATAGATGCGGAAGAGTTTCCCTCTCGCCCCTACCCGCCATTGAGCGAAGAAAACCGGGCCTGGAGATTGCACATAAACAAGCAAAGCGATCGCTAATAAAATGGGACTCAATAATAGCAGCGCGATCGCGGCGGCTCCTTGGTCAAAGATTCGTTTCACATACCAACTCAAGCTGGCATGTTTTTTAGGCAGCTCAGAGGTATTAGGAATCTGCAAATAGATATCTTTCTTGGCCTGTTCACAAGCATCTGCCCAGAATTTAAGCTGATTTTCACTTAACTCAGGAGCCACAGTGACTAATCGGATCGGCGATCGCTTCAAGCAAGCCACTAACCAGCGTTGGCTCTCTAAACTGGGCAAAGAGACTGACGAGGGCGTGTCTCCTAGGCTGACGAGTAGTTGTTTTTGTCGCCATTTAAGCTCATACCGAGAAGCGCGATCGCTTTTAGAGTCGAGCCTAGCGAGGCGATGATTAGGTAAAGAAAGGGCTTTCATAAGTATCTAGGGGGTGAAAGTTACAGAGTAGTTTTGGCTAAAAGGCGTAAGACTGACTACGTAACTGATCTATTTTTAGAATGGCTCTAACTTTCTAAGCTGACCTCCCATAAGGGAGATAACTATTTGGGGAAATCTCTGCACCATTAGCAATTACCCCAATCACATTCAGTTTGCTCAACATGTTGGTAGCCTGGTTTAGCTCACTGCGCGTGACTTGACCGATCCGGCCTACCATCAGCACCCCGCTACAAAAAGAAGCGGCTAACATCGCGTCAACGATACCCAGCACAGGTGGTGTATCTACCAATACCAAGTCATAAGATTCTTCAAAGGCTGCGATGAGCTCTCCTAGCCGTCTAGAGCTTAAAAGTTTGGCTGGGTCAGCCGGGGTGGGGCCAGCCGTCAAAATCGAGATATTGCTGTAAGCGATCGCTGGTTGGATATAGCTGGGATCGACAGGTGTATCCGTCGCCAGTAAGGTAGACAATCCTTGCTCGTTCGGTAGATTCAACTGTTTATGCAAGCTGGGGCGGCGGAGATCGGCGTCAATCAGCAACACCCGTTGATGCAGGCGGGCGGCACTCATTGCCAACCCTAACGCTAGAGTAGATTTTCCTTCACCTGACAAGGCAGAGGTCACTACTAGCGACTTAAAAGGAAATGCTGAATTTAACAACTGAATGTTTTTATAGAGCAGATCCAAAGACTCGCGGAAGGGGGGCCAATTGACGACCTGCACTGTGGCTGGAGTCAGCACTTGTGAACGACGGAAGGGAATTAGTAACTCATTGGTGCTAGTGCGAGGCGCTTCTGGCAACAAGCCCAATAAGGGGAGAGCCACCTGTCGCTTCAAATCATCACCGCTTTGTACGGAGTCATCAACTCCTTCGCGGATAAAGGCAGCCGCTACTCCCAACATCAAGCCTGCTACCGCTCCCAACAACAGATTTCGTTTCAAGCTGGGGCTGATTTGTTGCCCTTCTTTGGCCTCTTCTACAACTTGCCAATCAAAGCCACCTCGGGCAATTTGCAAAGCTAGTTCTTGTCTGGCTTTCAAGAGTTCTTGCAGCGTTTCTCGGCTGACATCGACATTGGGTTGTAGGCGACCATATTCAGCCAATAATTGCGGAAAGCGCTTCAGTTCGGCGGTTAGCTGGCTTTCTGTTTGGGTAAGGCTTTGGCTACGAGCTTGCAGGGCTTGCAAATTAACTTGAGACTCAACCAACTGGCTAACCAGAGTTAAATCTACGGCTCCTAGTTGACCTGTTGTGAGTAAATCTTCACCGGGGCGGTTGAGTTGAGCCGGAACTGTGCCTAAAACTCGCCGCACTTCTTCTTGCAACAAACCAATTTGTTTCTCCCGTTGTTGCAGAATCGGTTTGATGTGGGGATCAGCATCTTTAAACCGCAAACGTTGTTGCACCAAATTGAGTTATGTTTTTTGTAGCTCATTCAGTAGCGTTTGATAGCGAGATGATTGGCTTAATCGAGAAGCCACTAATGCCTCTTGTGGAGATCGTTGTAGTTGTTGTTGCAAAGCAGCATATCGAGCCTGAGCATCTTTAAGTTGAGCTAAATTGGTGCGCTGGTCTTGCCGAACCGCATTCAGTGCCTCAAACAATGCCTTGGATTGCGCTTCAGGGTCAATCAGGTTTTGCTGACGACGAAACTTTTCAAGTGCGTTCTCTGCTTGAGTGACCTGGCTTTGTACTTCTGGCAGTTGCTTATTGATGAAGGATAGCCCTTTATCGAGCCGTAGCCTTTGCTGTTCACGGTTGTAGTCTTGATAGACCTTGCGAATTGCTTCTAAGACTCGCTCAGTTTTTTGGGGATCTGAGTCAACATAACTGACCTGAAAGATTTTGGTTTTGACCTTATCTTCGACAACCTGAGTCACTCCCAAAGACTGCTTCAGCTCATCTACTGTGATCTCAGGATAGACGGGCTGTAAGACTTTGACGGCTCGTTGCAGAAGTTGCGAACTACGCATCAAGGTCAACTGAGTTGCATTGTCAATTTCGACGTTAGAGTCGGCAAACTGAAGGTCAGTATCACCGTTATCGTTTTCTTTCCCTTGATAGTTGGGTTCTACTAGAAGCTGCATCGAGCTTTGATATTGAGGCTGCTCTGTCAGCGTGAGGGCAGCAGCGATCGCCAAGACCCCACTGAACACACCCAGGAGCCAGAAACGCCGCCGGATCAGGACTGCAAATAGTTGACCATATCCGGGATCGGTATCCACCGCTTCCATGAATTTGTTTTCAATCACGTCTGCCATCACTTACCTCAACAATCTCAGCGACATGCCTGTTCAATCACTTGTTCCACTTTGTGAAAGAACACTTCTTCTGAAAATTGACTCATAGCATGGTGACGAATCTTGCGATAATCCCAGGAGATCTGTTGAGCCTCAAACAAGGCAGATTGCAGAGCTTCTGGACTTTGCCGACCAAAGAAGACCCCTGTTTTTCCTGGGACTTGGGTATCTAATACACCACCTGCACCATAGGAGATCACAGGAGTGCCGCTCGCATTGGCTTCTACAGGAACTAACCCATAGTCTTCGAGGGCAGCCACAATGACCGATTGCGCTTGTGACATCAGTTGTTTGCGCTGAGTATCACTCACATGACCGAGAAACTTGATGTTGCTCAGAGACTGGGCTTCGAGCCGGGATCGCTCTGGGCCATCTCCTGTAATTAAAAGAGGCCAACCCAACCAGTTAAAGGCTTCAACAATGACATCAATGCGCTTGTAACTAATCAGTCTTGCAGATGCTAGATAGAAGGATTCCTTATCATTGGAGAACAGGAACTTACTGCTATCAATCGGATAATTAACAACCACCGCGTCTTTGCCATAGATACTCTGGATGCGCTTAGCGACCACGCTAGAGTTAGCAATATAGAGATCAGGTTCTTGCGAGTAGTTGACATCCAAGTCTCGCATACGGCGAAACACTTGCTCCAGTATGGGATACAGCTTCCGATAGGCTGAATATTCGCGTAAATAAGTTTGGGTATCCCACAGAAAACGCGTGACGTTATGGCAGAAACAAATATGA
>CBIHQL010000246.1:0-6609 GCA_966211855.1 uncultured bacterium | reverse complement strand
CAACAGGTAGGGAGGCTGCTGTGGCTGGTGGCGTTGGCAATAAGGACACAGTCAGCGGATCAGTCGTTGAGCCGTTCTGAACAGTGTTGGTAAAGGTAACTGCAGCAGGATCAACCGTAGCCGCAGGATCAGTTCCAGGAGGAACAAAGGTTGTCTTATTGGTGAAGTCGTCATTATTGCTGGTAGGACCTACTGCATCAGCAACACCACTAGGACCGTTCACCATGACAGGCAATGCGCCAATCAAGGTTTGCTGGGTTGCACTGGCTTCACGCTCACCATTCGCTGGAGAACCTGCTACTTCACCTGTCGCACTACCGTCTGTGTTATCTACAGTGCGAACTTCTTGAGCTAATGCTGTATCTGTGATATCCGCTTGGTTCTGGGTGAGTGCGCTGTTGTCGTTGGGGCCGGTATCACCTAAGAGAACGGCAAGAGAAGTACCAGCGGTTGCGGTGCCACTGACTGTTACGACAGCTCTCGCAAGTACCTTACCGCCTACAGCGATGGAACCGGTCGTGACACCACCAGCAGGAACGTCAACGTAGGTTGTTCCTCCATCAGTACTATATTGAACTTTAGACAGAGTACCAGGCCCAGTTACTGTGGCAGTTGAAGGGATAAAGATCTTGGTGGGGTCGTTACCAACGTTGGTGATTTCGTAGTTGTAGTTAAGAACATCACCTGGTTGAATCGTGCCACCATTCACATCGTTAATACCACTGGGAGTTGCAGTGATACCGGCAATTTCTGCCACTTTAATAATAACGGTGTTGGAAGTAGCGTTAATCGGTACACCAGGATTGGTGGGGTCTTCGTAGGTTGCTGTTGCCGTGTTGCTAATGGTTGTTCCCGCAGCTGTTTGGGCTAAAGTTGGAAGTGCCAGTTGAAACACACCACCTGCAATTAACAAACCTGCAACCAAAGAACGATAGCTGGTTTTGTTGATCAAATTCACTCTTTTCACTGGATGATGCCTCTTGAATTAATTGAACGAGCCCTTGTGTCTGGGACTTGTAGACTGCGGAAACCTTAGAGCTGGAGTTTTACTCTCTTAACTACAAACTTTGACTAGAGATATTGCTAGAAGTTGACCAAATTATTGGAGGTTTAACTAGCAGTAATTCAAACCAACTTCAAATAGGTGATCTGAATAAGGAAGTAAAATCATCAACTCCGAAATGTGTGCTCTAGGGAGCCTTGATAATTAGTATCGGCTGAAGCTCAGAAAAACTATTCGGCAGGATGGCGCATATCTTCTCAGCAGAGTGCGCAAGAAACAGTGAACTGAAACTCCCTACAGGCAAGCTTTTTAGCAAAAACAGTATAAGTACTGATTCTTAGATTTCAATTTTTTTATTTTTAGGGGATATCCAGCAAAACTACTATTCGTGTTAGTTTTTGAAAGATTAAATGGCTTTATTAAGTTGACTTAATTATTCAATTATTGTTAGGTGCCTACTCAGACATAAGCGACTGATAATTACACGGTGTTGTAATGAATGCCATCTGTTTTGCATCTATTTCCGATCAAGAAAGTTCGACTCAACCGTGTGAACACGTAAAAATATGTTTACATATTGCAATGCTTTGAGGCGTGCTGATGGCGAACAGCATCCAAAAAGATTTCTGCGCCTTCTTCGGTTTATCTCGTAGGTCAGCCGTATGGACATCAACAAGCTGCTGATTCTGACAGGGGCATAGACAAGTCACGATCGCCTCTCCTGATTTGTAGCCTAGGATCAGCGATCGCAACTGATTGAGATATAGAGTTGTCGTACTTGGGTGGATGTTGCTGCTTTACATCTGGTATCTGATTGCTAACGGCCCAACTCACAGCGATCGCGCAACCACTCGGCTTCTTCGGGCTCTAGGGTAGATGCGAGTTTCTCAACTACGGTGGCATGATAGCGCTCTAACCAATCGCGTTGGGTGTCGCTGAGCTGAGATAGATCAATCAATTGCTTATCAAAGGGAATATAGGTGAGAGATTCAAACTCATACCAGGTTCCTTGAGGTGCGATCGCATTACCAGTTGCACATCTCTCTTTGACCACGTATAAGTTTTCAATCCGAATACCACCCCAACCAGGTTGGTAATATCCCGGTTCGACACTCGTTACCATGCCTGGTTCTAACGGTTCTTGGGCTCGTTTACTAATCCCGTTTGGGCCTTCATGCACATTCAAAAATGCACCTACCCCATGCCCGGTGCCGTGACCGTAATCTAGCCCGTTCTGCCACATCGCCGATCGTGCAATGCCGTCGAGTTGACAACCTGTTGTGCCTTTGGGGAAGCGCTGCATAGCACAGTTGATATGGGCTTGTAAGACTGCGGTGTAAGCTGCAATCTGTTCTGAGGTTGGTTCTCCAATCGCAAAGGTACGGGTGTCGTCGGTGGTGCCAGAGAGGAACTGGGCTCCAGAGTCGAGCAGCAAGAACTGGCCTGATTGCAGTTCAACTTCTGGGCTAGGGGTGCCGTAGTGGACAATCGAGCTATTAGCGCCTGCCCCTGAAATCGTGTTGAAACTCAAGCCTTGAAACCCTGCTTCGGCATGATAGAACCGAGCGATCGCCTCAGCTACATCAAATTCGGTGACTCGTTGGCCTTGAGCGAGTTGCTCAGAAAACCACTTCCAAGCCCGTATCTTTGCGCGGCTGGCTTTGAGGTTGGCTTGCTGCATTTGAGCAATCTCGACAGCATTTTTGCGGGCTTTCATTCCTTCAATGGGGTTAGCCGCTTCCACAATCTGTACCCGATCGCTCACAGAGGCACTCGAGTCTCTATTCAGCAGTTCATAAGTACCCATCGTGGTATGTTTTGGGTCAATTAAAACACGCTGGAGTTGGGCCTGATTTACGAGCGATCGCAGCGTCTCAGGATATGCCTCATAGGGTTGCAGAACTGTATGTGCTTGCAAGAGCTGTTGAATCTCTGGGTTGATGCGCTCCAAATTGGTAAAGAGCAAAGAGATCTTTGAGGTGACGATCGCATAGGCAATAAACACCGGATTGTAGGAGATATCCCAACCCCGCAAATTAAACAACCACGCAATTTGATCGAGTTTGGTGATAGGTAAGATATCCGTTTGAGTCTTTTGCAGGACTTCCCGAATCCTTGCTAGCTTTTGCTCAGTCGTTTCACCTGTTAGCTCATCTGGAACTACAAAAACTTGCGAGCTTGCATAGTCGTCGGGTAGTTGATCGCGATTAATCCACGAAGCTTCAACACGTACGCGATCGACTAAGTTCTCAAACACACTGACTAAATGTACACCCGCAGGTTCTAGACGCTTTTGCAATTCACGAAACTGCTCTACGGCTAGAGTAAAGGGATCGAAACCCAAACGAAATGTTTTCTGGGCGGTAACGGCTGCCTGTCCCAATGCTTCAAGCGTTTCAACTAGCGTCTTTTGCCCTTCTAGACCCAACTTAGAAACGTTAAACAAAGCCGGATCGACTTGGAGGTCTGCTTGCTCGTAGTATCGAGAATCGACAAATAGCCATGCCTGCTCTAGCCCTACTAAAAGATCTCCAGCAGAGCCTGTAAAGCCACTCATCCATGCTCGTCGCTCTTTAACCGCTGGCAAATATTCATTTAAATGTTCATCGGCAGAAGGAACCAAATAGCCATCGAGTTGATGCTTTGCCATCAAAACCCGCAAGTCTGCAAGTTTGGCCTGAGTTAAGGCTTGTTGAGTTTGGTGCTGAAGCAGGTCTAAAGGTGACATAGACAAAACTCTGAGATGCTAGCGAACAATAGCTCTATCCTATCGTCTCTCTCTGCTGGCTCTTCAAAATTCTCTTGGTACCTTAAAGGGGTTCTCATCGACTGAAAACCCCTTAGACTTCATTCTCACAACTCATCTAGCATTATTAATAGCTATATATTTTGTGAGAGCAGGTAGAATGAAAATTTTGTTTTTTGGAAACGACCTTACTTAGGCATCGGCTGGGATTCACCTGAGGCAAACGGTTCAGCCACATAGTTGAAATTCTCATCTGAATTCCAAGGCCCCCGCTCGTCTTTACCATTTGATGACAGGTTGTAGTAGATGTCTACAGTGTCATCTGGTTGGATATTTCCAAAGAAGGGCTCATCTAGCTTACCTAAAGAATCCAGCGCTTTCATGAACATCTTGGTGTGTGAAATTTCGCGAGTCAGGAGATGTACCAGAGTTTGCTTGGTGCCTTCATCAGTCGCTAGCTTGATCAGCTCCTCATAGGTTTGGCGTGCGCCTGCTTCTGCGGCAATGTTGGCTCTAAGGTCACGCACAACATCTCCGCCTTCGTTTAAGTAGTTAGCAGTCCAGGCACTACCCTGACTATCGAGGAAATGTGGCCCTATGCCCCGTACCGCAAATAATGAGCTCTTGAAGGCTTCTGTTTGATCCACGTTTTTGGTGTGCCCTTCAATGAGCTTGCCTACCATTTCAAGATGGCTGAATTCTTCGATCGCAATATCCTGGAGCATGTCCCGAATACCAGCATTTTCAACATGAAAAGACTGCACCCAATATTGCAAAGCAGCCGTCAGTTCTCCAGTTGCTCCTCCAAATTGCTCCAGCAACAACTGAGCGTAGCGTGGATTAGGATCGTTGATGTTAACGGTTTGAATGGTTTCTTTTTTGTGAAAAAACATCGTATATCCTGCCTGTTTCTACATGGTTTACTTGAGGAGTTACACCACGAATTTTGGAATCCTCTAAGTTAATGCCTGAATCGTAGGTTGAGTCACTCAACAGATCCTGTTCCAAACGGAAGAGGTGTCAGCAGGTTCTACCAAAAGCAATAATTTCTGAAGCTTTGGATAATTAACAGGTAGTCGAATCCCTACACTACGGTACGGTCGGTAATAGAGCAGTATTTGTCAAAATAGAGGAAGTACCAGTGTGGAGAACCGATTTTGTCTTTATATAAAACGGTAATTAATCCAACCACGACTGCGCCTACTCATTCATCATTAGCCACCCCTAAAGCTCGCTTATGGATGCCCGATCGCGTCCTGTTTACGCCCGCAGCCCTCGACGAGCCTTGGGGGCAACAGATTCTTGACCGTGTGCGATCGCTCAATTTACCAGTTGAAGAGTTACCTCGTAATCGGTTAACTGGCTTGCGAGGAGAGACAGAGCGAGAAACTTACGACCTTGCTAAGCGCACTCTAGCGGTTGTCAACGCACCCCCTAGCCAATTGAAACTGAGTCCTATCCCCCCATCGGCTGATTGGCAGTTTCACTTAGCTGAAGGTTGTCCTGCTCATTGCCAATACTGCTATTTGGCAGGCAGCTTGCAAGGCCCACCTGTGATTCGTGTGTTTGCCAATTTACCGCAAATTCTGGGCAATCTTGCGGCCTATGAGCGTCAGGGCAGTACCACGAGTTTTGAAGTCAGTTGCTACACCGACCCCTTAGGCATCGAACACCTGACGGGAGGGTTGGCAGAGTGTATCCGTTACTTTGGCGATCGCGAAAATGGTCACCTGCGCTGGGTTTCTAAGTTTGATGGTGTCGAAGGATTGCTAGACTTGCCTCACAACGGTCATACCCGCTGTCGCTTTAGTGTCAATGCTGCTCCTATTTCGGGACGCTTTGAAGGGGGTACTGCCTCTGTGTCAGCTCGGCTTGCAGCTTTACGGCGGTTGGCTTTACCACGTCAGCAAGGCGGTGGGGGGTATCCGGTCGGTTTAGTAATTGCCCCGATTATGCCGATTGAAGACTGGCAAGCTCACTACACGCAGTTACTTGATGAGGTGAGTGACACTTTAGATTTTGATTGCGATCTGACGTTTGAGCTGATTTCTCATCGCTTTACCCCAGGCTCTAAAGAGGTGCTCCAGCAGTGGTATCCTGCCAGCAAACTTGACTTGGACGAGTCAACCCGCAGCACGAAGCGCAATAAATTTGGTGGCATCAAGTATGTCTACGAAGCTGAGACGATGCGATCGCTGCGCCAGTTTTTTGAGCAAGAAATTAGCCGACGTTTTCCCAAGGCCAAGATTCTCTACTGGACTTAGGCAGTTTCAGAGGCAATCAACCAGCTTCCGATCAGGATGAGCCGTCTTCAGAGGACAATGGTTTTTATAGCCTTGATTGTGCTTTGACCCTACCTTAAGAACGGCAACATGTCTCGTCGGAAGAGAAAACTACCCGAAGCCCGAGGATTTGGTTCTTCTAGCGTTCCTGATTCTCGGCAGAAAAAATCTAAAAATAGCCCAGTGCCAGAGTCAGCTCCAGAAGAAGCGATCACCGCTCCAGAGCCTGATGTTGTAGATGCTAGCGAGCCAGAAGCAGAAGCGCCACCAGAGCCAGAAACGGACGTAAGCCCCGAAACGCTAGCAGATGAGCCTTTAGAGGAATCTGACCCAGAGGCGATCGCGGCTGAATCGGCACCTGATGTTGTCGCTGAGCCAACACAAAAATCAACGTCTGAGGCTGATGATGTCTTGGAGCCAACACCTGAAGCGATCGCCCCTGAACAGCTTCCAGAAGTTGCTGAATCCAGAACAGCTCAGCCTGTAGAAGAAAACGTTGAGGTTAGGGATACTGCCATCGACAGCGATCGCGACATCCCAGCAACTCCAGAGGTTGAACCCGAAACTGAGGCAACCTT